>DATHJA010000282.1:0-5423 GCA_035316475.1 Edaphobacter sp.
GTAAGTGTTTGGCCATGACCGTCTGGACGTAGTGCTCTGGCAGGTAGACGATGCCTGTAATGGAGCGGGGCATCATGGCGGATGCGGAGTTGGTTCGGAGCGTTGGGGAAGGCAGGCGACGTTGGCGCACGGTTGAGGAGAAGCGGCGCATTGTCGAAGAGACATTGGTTGCGGGTACGAGTGTTGCGCAGATAGCACGGCTGCATGGAGTGAACGCCAACCAGGTGTTCCAGTGGCGGCGGCAGTATCATGCCGGCGATCTGTCACTTCCCAGCGATGTGCCGACGAAGTTGCTACCGGTCATGATCTCCGACGGGCGCGGGGCTCACGAAGAGGCTGCGAGCGATGAGCCCGCGAAGAGCTCCGGTGGTGCGATCCACATCGAGTTCCCAGGCAGAGCGTTGGTGAGCATCGAGAGCGGAGTTGATCCTGTGCTCGTCAGTGCTGTGCTCGAGAGATTGCTGCGGTGATCGAACTCCCCAAGGGCACCAGGATCTGGATCGCGGCAGGAGCTACGGATATGCGCCGTGGCTTCGATGGACTCAGTGCTCAGGTGCAGACCATACTCGAGAAGGAGCCTCTCTCCGGTCACGTCTTTGTCTTCCGTGGCCGGCGAGGTGACATCGTAAAGCTCCTTTGGGGCGACAGCGATGGGCTTTGCCTTTTCGCCAACTAACTGGCTTCACACTACACCTCTTCCGATTTGATCCGAAGGTTTTGATTCTTTCCCTGTTTTGAAGGTCGGTGCTCGATCTGAGAGCCGATCCCAGCGACTGCAGTGCTTGGCCGGTATCGAATCCGGCAACTCGTAAAGGTACGCATGCCCATTGTAGGCGTGCCTTGTAATGATGCCGTGTTCCGCCCAGGGCACGATTGTTGCTTCGTGGATTCCGAGACGAGCCGCAGCTTCCGCTGCTGTCAACATACCGCGATCGCGAAGTCGGTCGTAGCGAGAGCGGAGCGCGTATCGATGGACAAGATAGGCGACGCGTAGCGGGGTAAAGCAAGTGTGGTTGCGCCCAGGTCGAGCAGATCCGCCGGGACGAAGCCCCTGCGTGTTGAGGAAGTCAGCGATTTCGGAATAGATATTTGTGTCGAGGAGATTGTCGACGAACTCGACGATTCGGGGCGCGGTCTTGACCTGCTGGCCAGAAGACTTAGGGTTCACCGTTGTCAGAGTTTCGGTCTTGCCTCCCTTAAAGCGAAGGTGGATTTTCGTGATTCCCTCCGCAGGCAGTTTAATCATTGTGGCGTCCTCGATGATGTAGGCAAGCAGTCGTTTTCGCTCGCGGTTGGGCGTGCTTGGATCATTCCAGAGCGCTTTGAAGTCTGTTGTCATCATGATGAGTCGCTGGCGGATGGCTTCGTTCAGGACGAGTTGGTTCTGCTGGCGTGTACGTTCTCTCTCTTCTCGCGCGTGGGCCAGCGCACGCAATTTGTCGTTCCACTCTGACTCGAGAGTGTCGGCAACCAGGCGATTGCTCGGATCGACTAGCATGAACCGGCGTTGCGCCAGATCGGCTTCGAACTGCGCACGCTCGATGGCGCGGCAGCGCAGCTGATCAGCCTCTTGCTGGCGGGCCTCGATCTCCTGCCGGATTTCAAGCGCCAGCTCGACAGCAGCAGGCGTCATTCTCTCGGCGACGAGGGCCCCGATAGCCAGATCGATGGGCGGTCCGGCAATCGATTGGCAGTTTGGCTCACCAAGAGTGCCGTGGGCGCGGTCGCAGATATACCAAGCCTCTTGCTTGCCCCGCGTGGAGCGATAGGTGACGCGGAGATGCCTGCCGCATCGGCCGCATACTGCCCGTCCCTGCAGCAACGCGGCGCCTTCACGTGGCGGCGACCCGCGCGCCAACTCGTAGCCCCGGCCATTGGACGCGAGTAGCTTGAGGTTCTGTTGATGTTGCTCCCAACTGATGTATCCGGGGTGAGCGTTTGGAATGCAGGCAAGCCAGTCGCTGGAGTCGTGCTTGCTCTGGATCTGTTTCTTGCCGTCCGCTGTTCGCCGGTATCGGCGGCGTCCATACACATAGACGCCCGCGTATCGAGGGTTGGTCAGCACCCGTATCGCGGTCCATGTAGTCAGCGGCCGGAACACGGTGACGCCACTGCCGGTGCGCCGGGAGGGGAAAAGGAGACCCTCCCGGCGAAACACCTTCACGGTCTGGCATGCCGAGCCGACCCGCACGAACGTCTCGAAGAAGTGAGCGATCGTGTCGCGGATCTGTACATCGGGATCGAGCGTCACGTTGCCAGCCTCGTCATAAACGAAGCCCGTGGGCAGCGGACAACGATACTCGCCGCGGCGCACCTTGTTGAGGATTCCGCCGCGCAGCCTGCCTTTCAGAACGTGCAGCTCGGCTTCGCTCATCGTTCCTTTTAAGCCCAGCAGCAGCCGGTCGTTGAAGTTCGTCGGATCGTAGACACCATCCTCATCGAGGATCAGCGTATCGGCCAGCGCGCAGATCTCCAGCAACCGGTGCCAATCGGCGTTGTTCCTTGCCAAGCGCGAGACTTCCAGTCCCATGACGATGCCGGCACGGTCCATGCCCACCTCAGCAACCAAGTGCTGAAAACCTTCGCGCCAGGCCGCCGACGCGCCCGATTCGCCCTGATCGGTATCGACAACCTTGATCTGATCCTCACACCAGCCGAGCGCGATCGCCCGGCTGCGCAGTGCGTACTGACGCTTCGTGCTCTCGACATTCTCGATGACCTGTCGCATCGAGGACTGCCGAATATACAGGTACGCACCCCGCTCAAGATGGTGAGGCTGCACTTTCAAGGACTCGCTCATTGTGTCGCTCCTCGATGCTCATCGTTGATGGCCATTGCTGCGAAGACATAAATGGCGATTCTGGATTCGTCTGCAGAGGGGAAGCGCAGCGATGTTGTCTGTTCCTGCTGCACACTCGTGCGGGGCACTGACATAACCTGTGCCCATGCCCACATGCCGCGACGGAGAAAGAGCATCAACCCGCAGCGAGCCTCGGGCGGCAGAGCGTGGCCGAATGCGGCATTGCGGAGGGCTTCGTATTGCGGCACGACACCCGTCAGCTGCCCCGAACCCACTCCACCATCGGGCGTCAGTGCGCGGTTTTTTTTACCGCGACTGCCCGCTCGATCGTGCGCGGATGCACATCGAGATGGAATCTCTCCCCGATCTGCCTGGCAAGTTCCCGCGCTCGAATAGGCTCGCCCGCAATCAGATGCTCTTGGATAAACGCCAATATTGCGCCCTGCAGTTTGTGCGGGCCGCGCGGACCCCGCTTCCTGGGCACCAGACCGCCGATTCCCGCGTCCTGGAAGCTGGCCTTGGTCTGATAGTACGTCGGCCTCGACACGCCGTATTCCTCGGTGGCGCTGACCACCGACGCTTTCTCTACCGATACGCGGCGCAGCATCTCGTATTTGACCTGCACGATATCGTGAGGGTCGAAGAACTCGCCATCGTGAAACTTCGGATCTTGGACCTTCTCGGGCTCCGGATTCAGCGTGCCCTCTGCGAGCAGGGCATGGACCCTGGGATGCTTTCTGCCGCTCTTGACGCGCACCGTGATCTCCGTAAATCAGCTTACAGATCGTAAGCTCTACTATGCCGCATATATAGTGCGCGTCAAGAGAGAATGGTGTTGTTAACTCTGATTCTTTGCGGCCGTATTCTGGGATAGCTACATCTGCATCACCTATAAGCGGCATATTTGCCCTTACAGATGCGGCGAAATTTGCCTTACGCGCCATTTTTAACTCCCGACCCATCGCGCCCACTGAGCCGATCGACTAGGCGGGCCAGTTCCATCAAATCCGCCACGCGGAATAGCGCCCGCTGCTCGCCCAGCACAACCTCCGGATCGGGAGCAACCTCGTCTGTCCACTGCGGCCGGACAGAGCATACCGCGCCATCGTCGGTCTCCAGCAGCAGGGTCGTCCCATGGCGGTTGTACCGCTCTCCCACGCAGGGTAGCTGCCGGCCACTAAGCGGATGAAAGGGATGCGTGACGCGCACAAGGTGTGTGGCTGCGATCGAAGTCCGTGCATTCTTGGTTGAGTTATAAGCGTCTGGAACGCGGAAGGTTCATCTGGACCAAGGCTGAGAGCGGTGCGTTGTCGCTCACACGCGCACAGCTTTCGATGTTGCTTGAAGGGATCGATTGGAGGCGCGTCGAGCGCACGTGGGAACCGGATCCAGCAGCATGATTGCACCGCTTTTCTGCTTGCGGATTTGGAACTTCATGGCATACTCCGGCCATGTCATTCAGTGCTTCTGCTGATGTCGATCTTTTCGATCCTGAAGCACTGAGAACATTGGTGGTAGTGCAGGCCCGCGAGTTGGCGCGGAAGGATGAGCAACTAGCGCACAAGGAAGCGGAACTAGCGCGGAAGGACGCTGAGCTTGCCGCCAGGGACGAGGCGCTCTCCACTCGCGAACAACAGATCGAGCATCTGAAGCTGGTCATCGAGAAGATGCAGCGGAGCATGTTCGGCGCCAAGAGCGAGAAGCTCGAGCGTAACGTCAGTCAGCTTCAGTTGCAGCTCGAGGAACTCGAGTCCGACCAGGCCGCCGCCGATCTGATCTCCTCCGATAAGCCCATCAGGAACAAGCCTGCGCGCAAGCCTCTTCCTGAACACCTGCCGCGCGAAGTCGTCATGCACACGCCGGCTGAGGACTGCTGCCCCGATTGTGGCGGTGAGTTGCGCAAGCTCGGCGCGGATGTCTCGGAGTACCTGGAACGCATTCCTCAGACGTTCAAGGTCATTCGCCACGTTCGTATCAAGATGAGCTGCACCGGATGCGACAAGATCGTGCAACCACTTGCGCCGCCGCGTCCGATTGAGCGATGCCTTGCCGGACCTGCACTACTGGCACACGTTTTGGCTGCGAAGTATGCCAACCATATTCCGCTGAACCGCCAGTCGGAGATCTACGCGCGGGAAGGTGTTGATCTGGATCGCTCGACTCTGGCTGGCTGGGTCGGCAGCTGCAGCCAACTGCTCGCACCGCTGGTGGAAGCTGTTCGCGGTCACGTCTTGTCAGCAAGCAAGATCCACGCGGACGATACGCCGGTTCCGGTGCTGTCGCCAGGACGAGGCAGAACCAAGACCGGGCGCCTCTGGACCTATGTTCGTGATGATCGGCCCGCCGGCATCGATACTCCGCCGGCAGTCTGGTTCGCTTACTCTCCCGATCGTAAAGGCGAGCATCCGCGCCGACACCTGAAGGATTTCCGTGGAGTTCTGCAGGCGGATGCATATGCCGGCTTTGGTCACCTGTACGGAACCGGCAACATCCAGGAAGCGGCGTGTATGGCCCACGCCCGGCGCAAGTTTCACGATATACATGAAGCACACCCGTCGCCGATCACTACCGAAGCGCTCGATCGTGTCGGCGCACTTTACGGCATCGAGCGAGAGATACGTGG
>DATHJA010000283.1:0-2865 GCA_035316475.1 Edaphobacter sp.
AAAAAAAGCGGCTACCTATGGAAGGTAGCCGCTCCGCTCGTGCGCGACCAAGCGCTTACTCGCGGGCAATTCCTTTGCGGCCGGCGAGCCTGCCATCCATATCCGCCAGCACGTAGGCCACGACCGAAAGCATCGCGGTATTTCGTTTGAACGAGTCGGGATCGACCTTGTCCAAGGTATCAGCCTCAGTGTGGTGCCAGTCGAAGTAGTGCTCGCCCACGGTGCGCGGGCTCAACGCGGGTACACCGTCGGCGACGATAGGCCCAATGTCGGAGCCGCCGCCACCCGGCGAGACCGTATCGGTGCCAATCGGGCCCAGCAGCGATACGATATCGCGCAGGTAGGTAAAGGACTGCTTCTCCTCGTCCGTGAGCGCGCTCTCGTCAAAGGCGGGACGAGCAGTCGGTGCAGCAGCAGTTCCCGGAGCAGGAGGAGCGGGACGGCGAGGTCCACCGAAGCCACCATAGCCGATGCCGAGCGGCTTCTCCGCTCCACCATCCATCTCGATGGCAGCAACCTGATCGCCGATCTTGTCGCCAATCCACTGCCGGTAGGCTCGTCCGCCGGCGCCGCCGTTCTCTTCATTGACCCAGAAGACGATACGGATGGTGCGCTTCGGCTTGAGTCCGAGCTTGTGAATCAGAGAGACGGCCTCGAAGGTCGCCATGATGCCGGAGCCATCGTCCTGCGCTCCCTGGCCTACGTCCCAGGAGTCGATGTGGCCGCCGAGGACGACGACCTGCTCCGGGTGCTCGGAGCCGACGATCTCACCAATGACGTTGCCGGCCTTCACGTCGGGCTCCGCATGGGCGTTCATCTCGAGATGTACCTGCACCGGGCCCTCCTTTGCCAGCCGCTCGATCAGCAGAGCGTCTTCGACCGTGATGGCCGCAGCGGGAATCTTAGGCTGCTTGTCGTCGTAACGCAAGGTCCCTGTGTGAGGGGTCTGCATAGCCAACCCGGTAGCCGAGCGGACCAGCACCGCCGCAGCTCCTTTGGCCGCAGCGCGGGATGGGCCGCCAGTGCGATACATCGATCCGACGCCGTATCCATGCCAGCCGGGATTGAAGACGACGACCTTGCCCCTCACCTCGGAGTCCGGCAGCTTGTCGAGCTCCGCGAAGTCATGGACGAAGACGACCGGCGCCGTGACGCCACCCTTCGGCGTGCCGACGCTCATGCCCAGACCAAGCATGTGCAGAGGCTTCACGATGGTTCCCGCCTCGCCCTTGTAGGTAATCGTTGCCGACTCGTTCCCGCGTACCCAGCGAGGAACCATCACCGGCTGCACCTGCACATTCTGCAGGCCCGCCTTGCGCATCAGCTCCGCGCCCCATTCAACAGCGGTGTTGAGCTGCGGGCTTCCGCTGAGGCGCTTGCCGACGTGATCGGTGAGGTAGGCCAGGTGAGCATAGCCTTCGTCATCGGCCATAGCGGCCTGAAGGATCCTGTCTGCGTCGGCTTTATATTTTTCGGCAAGAGGGCCGGGAGCAGCAGACATTGCCGTGGGACGCTCCCCCGGTGCACCCATCTGCGCAAGACCACCCTGGGCGTTTAGCCCGGCGAACAGCGCAGCGGATGTCATCCATGCAACGAAACACTTCATTCGAAACTCTCCTATCGATTGCGGCCTATGGAAAAGGAACCCCCTAAAAATACAGGCTGAGGACAGTTGAATGTCCTCAGCCTGCGCGGAAGTTACGAGTTGCAACTCATCGAGGCTAGAAGAGGATCTTCGCCGCGAACTGTACGTTGAACGGCTCGCCCGAACCAAGGCCTGGGGCACCGGCATTGTCGCCCACGGTCGTGGTTGAACGGCCGAAGTTCGCTGAGGTAAAGCTTCCCATCGAACTCGGGGTAGCCAGATTCAACCGGTTGAAGACGTTGAACATCTCCGCGCGGAGTTGCAGTTTCACGTTTTCATACAATGCGGTGTTCTTGATCAGCGAGGCATCGACCGTCGCGAACCCGGGTCCGTAAACCGAATTACGCTGTGTCCGGCTGAAGGTTCCCGCAGTCGGAAGAGCATACGCCGATGCAGCAAACCACTGCACAAAACCCGTACCGCTGGAGTTGCGCTGGAAGGAGCGGCTCACGTTGTTCGGATTGCCGACCTTGGTCACGCGGTCCTGGAACTCACCTACACCCGAGTTATTGGCACTCGTCTTGGGGTTGACCGGCTTGCCAGTGTAGAAGGTCATAAAGCTGTTGGCCTCCCAACCTTCCGTCAACCGCTTGAAGCGGGTGCCGAAGCTCGGGATCTCGTACACGATGTAGCCGTTGAACGTGTGACGCGTGTCGAAGTCTGCGTTTCCGTATTCGGCTGCGAGGTTTCGCGAATCCTGCGGAGCAAAGCCGCGGGTTCCGGAGACGTTGTCGAGCGCGTGGCCGTAGGTGTAGGCTCCCTGGGCCGTCAAGCCGTGAAAGCCGCTGGTGCGAACCATCGCCTGGAATGAGCTGTAGTTCGATCCGGCACTGGACTCATACTGGTTGATCGCCGCGAACGTGGGGAACTGCGAGTAGTAAGGGCGGGTACTCTGCTGCGTGGAGCCGGTTGCATTCGGCGCGGCCTGATTGATGTCACGGAGATTGAAGAGATGACGCGAAACCGAGCCGACATAGCCGACCTGGACGATCGTATTGCGGCTCAGCTGATACTCCGTGTTGAGGTTGAAGTTCTGCAGATAGGCATTCTTGAAGTTGGAAGAGACCGTCGAGACACCGAAGGTCGCACCGGATGTCGGAGACGAAGGCAGCGGATCTTGACCGGTCACGATCTGATAGGGAGCCGACTTCGACACCGTGAAGACCGGGTTCGGTCCGGCATCATTCGCCTGAACACCGGCTGAAGCGCCGTTACCAGGG
>DATHJA010000284.1:0-3394 GCA_035316475.1 Edaphobacter sp.
GAACCTGCGCACACCGGAGCTGCGCGATGAGTTTTCGCTGGCGAACCGGTTTCGGACTCAGCGGTAGAGTTGAGATAAAAGGAGCAACAGTTTGAGTACGACGGAGCGAGTAGCAAGCGAGATGAGAATCACCCTGGCCGACGTAGTTGCCGCGCGCGAGCGGCTGCGCAGCTCGATCTACTTCTCTCCGTGCGCACACTCGCAGATGCTCTCCGCCATTACCGGCCAGCAGATCTTCCTGAAGCTCGAAAACCTGCAGATGACCGGTTCGTTCAAGGAGCGCGGCGCTCTGAACCGCATTGCCCTGCTTACGCCGGAGCAGATCGCCCGCGGCGTCGTCGCCGCAAGCGCTGGCAATCACGCGCAGGGCGTCGCCTACCATGCGACCAAGCGCGGGATTCGCGCCGTCATCGTCATGCCGCTGGCGACTCCGCTGGTAAAGGTAACGGCTACGCGCGGCTTCGGCGCCGAGGTTGTGCTGCACGGAGCCAACTACGACGAGGCCTACGAAGAGGCTCGCCGCCGGTGCACCGCGCAGAACATGACCTTCATCCATCCCTTCGACGACCCGGCGGTGATGGCAGGCCAGGGCACTATTGGCCTGGAGCTGCTGGAGCAGATTCCGGAGCTCGAAGCTGTCGTCGTTCCTATCGGCGGCGGAGGCCTGATCGGCGGCATCGCCTGTGCGATCAAGGAGTCGAACCCGAAGATCAAGGTCATCGGAGCGCAGACTTCGCGGCTGCCTTCGATGCAGATCGCAGTTGAGCAGCACCAGCCGGTGACGATTCCGCCCGCAATGACCATCGCCGATGGTATCGCCGTGCGGCGCGCGGGCGACGTCACGCTTCCGGTGATCGAGCGCTACGTCGACGAGATCGTCACGGTCGACGAGGACGAGATCGCCTCGGCGATTCTGGTCCTGCTAGAGCGCGAAAAGACGCTGGCCGAGGGCGCGGGCGCTACAGGACTCGCCGCGCTACTGCAGAAGAAAACCTCGCTCCATGGAGCGCGCACGGCGGTGATCATCGGCGGCGGCAACATCGACGTCACGCTGCTGAGCCGCATCATCGAACGCGGTCTGGTGCAGGACGGCCGTATGATTCGCCTGCGCATCCACCTGCTGGACAAGCCCGGCGCGCTGGCCGAGCTGACCAAGCTGATCGCTCATCACCGCGTCAACATCGTGGATACGCTCTACAACCGCGCCTACTACGGCGTGAACCTTGGCGACACCACCATTGACATCACTCTCGAGACTCGCGGACGCGAACAGGTCGATGAGCTCCTTGCAGTTCTGGACGAAGGCGGCTACGTCTACTCCCGTGTGCTTTAGGGTGTACCCCCCCCCATTTTTGCGCAAAGTCTTCTATTGATTGCGTTTAGCTTTGGACTTGATGGTTAAAGTATTGATTCTACTGAATCGATCCTTGCAAAGTATTCTTTCTAAATGGGAAAGCATCTCGCTTGGATGAATTCTTCTCACTTTTAAGTTTAGCTGGGTGAGCGGAACTGATCGGCAAATGGATGTGCTTTGATTTGTTTGAGTTAGGTTGGCTTGGGGCTTGACAGATTTGGGGTGCACCTTGCGGCGAATGTTTGAGGTGGTTGGTAAGGATTATTGGATGGGCTAACCGCAGATCCTTCGACTGCGCTCCCTGTGGCCCACCCCAGCGAACGAGTTCGCCGGGGACCCCGGTCGGTCGCTTCGCTCAGGATGACACCTTTGGGAGGTATGAAGTTTGGAACGACCAATATTCAGCCCACGATAGGCGGTCGCGAGGCACCCATCAGCAGATAGTCCCCCTGCCATTCCACGGCATAGCCATGCGGACGAATCAACGTTCCCAACTGCGCGTAATGGCGGATGCCATGAAATATGGCGTGGAAGAAGATCGTCTTCGGCGAAGCCACCATCTGCCCCATGGTACGGGTTGTGAACTCGATCTTCCGGTCCCAGTCGATCCCGGCTTCGAGAGCCTGCCGATAGAGCGCCGATGCGCGATCGTGCGTCGCATAGATGGCGTCGACCGAATCGAAGGGGATGTTGGCATAGTCGGTCGGCGGCAGACCCAGAAGCTGTTCCGCATAGCGCAGCTCGACTGCGACAATGTGCTGCAGGAGCTGAGCCACGGTCGACGTCCGCGCAATATCGCACGGCAAACCGAGAATCTCCGGATGCGCGGCAAGCAGCTTGCGCCAGTTCGCGTTCGTCGTCTGGTTCCATTTCAACGCATCGGTCGCTGTCAGTATTGGCTCGATCATGGCCCTTCTCCTTCTGGTGTCCTGTTCCCAAGATTCGCGACATCTTGGTGACGATTCAGCATTGTGCTAACTGATGCAAGACGCAGGTCCTTCGACTCCGCTACGCTCCGCTCAGGATGACACATTTATGGCAACAATTTCAGAGACAGGACACCGACTCCACGGCAGATCAGCGCAAAGCGCGATGCCCGATATCGCGGCGATACTGCATCCCCTCGAAGGAGATCGTCTTCATCCGGGTGTAGATCCTGTCGAGGGCTTCGCGCAGGTCCGGCGCCTGTGCCGTTACGGCCAGCACTCGGCCTCCCGCGGTCACGAGTTGCCCGTCTTTGACGGCTGTTCCCGCGTGAAAGACGATCACGCCGTCGGCAGTGGAGTCGTCGGGAGCGGCATCGAGTCCCGTAATCGGTTTGCCCGAGGCATACTTGCCGGGATAGCCTCCACTGGCAGCGATCACCGTCGCGCTGGCTCCGGGCTTCATGCGGATGACAAGAGTGTTGGCCGTGCCATCGATCGCGGCATTGAACAGGTCCACGATGTCCGTCTGGAGCCGCAGGACGATGGCCTCGGTCTCCGGGTCGCCCCACCGCGTGTTGAACTCGAGCACCATGGGGCCGCGGGGACTCATCATCAGACCGATGAAGAGAATTCCCTTGAAAGGCGTGCCTTCCGAAGCCATGCCGTCCACCACCTTCTGGGCGACGTTGCGGATGATCCAGTCGCGCATGGCAGGCGTCAGCAGACCATCGGTCGAGTACGCTCCCATCCCTCCGGTGTTCGGTCCCTTGTCGCCTTCGCCTACGCGCTTGTGATCCTGCGCGGCGGCGATCGGGATGGCGTGCCTGCCGTCGCAGAGCGCGAAGAACGAGACCTCCTCGCCGGTGAGGAACTCCTCGAGCACGACCTCGGTTTCGGGGGTGCCGAGCAACACGCCTGAGAACATCTGCGCCGCAGTGGTTTCGGCCTCGAGCCTTGTGTTGCAGATGACCACGCCCTTTCCGGCGGCCAGTCCCGAAGCCTTCACGACGACAGGGACGGAGAAGTTCAACAGTGCCCTTCGCACCTCGTCGAGCGTGGTGCAGAGGGCGTGCTCGGCCGTCGGGATACCGTGACGCTGCATAAACTCCTTGGC
>DATHJA010000285.1:0-9221 GCA_035316475.1 Edaphobacter sp.
GGACAAGGGCGAGGGACAGCACTGGAACCGCAAGCCCGGCAACCCGATGAGCAAGCCTGCGAAGGTGAGCTGGTCGCCGGGCGGCGAGCTTCGCATCGACGCGAACGCGGTGATTCCTCCGGTTGCGGCTCCGGAAGCGGACACGAAGTATCTTCGCCATGTGCGTATCCGTAGCGAGATGCTCTCGCGGTTCTGGGGGCGGGATATGTATCTGTCGGCGATCGTGCTTTTGCCGGAGGGGTACGATGCGCATCCGGGGACGCACTACCCGACGGTGGTGTACCAGGATCACTTTCATTCAAACTTTTCGGCCGTTGGATGGCGGGAGACACCTCCCGGGCCGGAGGTGAAGGGCCGCGAGGCCTTCCGGGCGAAGTGGCAGTATGCCTTCTACCAAGCGTGGACCAACGGCACGCTGCCACATGTTCTGCTGGTGGAGCCGCAGCATGCGAATCCTTACTATGACGACTCGTATGCGGTGAACTCGGCCAACGTGGGGCCGTACGGCGATGCGATCACGCAGGAGCTGATTCCCGCGGTGGAGAAGCAGTTTCGCGGGATCGGACAGGGATGGGCGCGCGCGACGTATGGGGGAAGCACGGGAGGATGGGAGGCTCTGGCCTCACAGGTGTTTTATCCGGACTTTTATAACGGCACATGGGCACTGTGCCCCGACCCGGTCGACTTTCATTCCTATCAGGTAACGAACCTTTATGACGACGAGAATGCCTATACGCGCAAGGGGCCGTTTACGACGATTGAGATTCCCTCAGACCGGCGTGGCGACGGCAAAATTACGGCGCAGATGGCGCAGGTGAACCATTACGAGCTTGCGCTGGGAAGCCATGGGCGCTCGGGCGAGCAGTATGACATCTGGCAGGCGGTGTACTCCCCGCAGGGCGAGGATGGGTATCCGGCGCCGGTGTATGACAAGCTGACGGGCGCGATTGACAAAAAGGTAGTCGGGTACTGGCACGATCACTACGATCTGGACGCGATCCTGATGCGTGACTGGGAGACACTAGGGCCGAAGCTTGAAGGTAAGCTGCATATTGCGGTGGGAGACAGCGATACATACTTTCTCAATAACGCGGTGTATCTGCTGGAGGAGAACCTGAAGAAGACGCGCCATCCGCACTCGGATGCGACGTTCGATTTCGGTCCGCGTCAGCCGCATTGTTACACCGGAGCACGGCCAGACTGGGACGAGAGCCAGGGAGCGGACCTGAACCAGAGAGTGCTTCCCCTGATGGTGCGGCATATGGTGGAGACAGCTCCGAAGGGCGCGGATGTGGAGAGCTGGCGATATTAGCCAGCTCTCGCTCTTCAGCGTCCGTGCTCTTCGAGATATTTCTCTACTTCAAGGGCGGCCATGCAGCCTGAACCGGCGGCGGTGATGGCCTGGCGGTAACGGCGGTCCTGGATGTCTCCGCAGGCGAAGACGCCAGGGATGATCTCTCCGTTGAGCGTGGTGAAGACGTTGTTGGTGGTCTTGATGTAGCCGTCTTCATCGAGATCGAGCAGGCCGGTGAAGGCTCGGGCGTTGGGCTCGTGGCCGATGCCGAGGAACATCGCCGAGACGGGCAGGACCGACTCCGCGCCAGCCCTGTTCTTGAGGCGCAGACCCTTGACGTCCTTCTCTTCAACGCCGAGTACCTCTTCGACGATGGTCGAGGAGAGGAACTGAATCTTGGAATGTGCCACGGCGCGCTCGAACATGATCTTGGAGGCGCGAAAGTTTTCGCTGCGGTTGATGATAGTCACCTTGGTGGCGAAGCGGGTGAGGAAGAGCGCCTCTTCCATGGCGGAGTCACCGCCGCCGATGACGGCGATCTCCTTGCCGGAGAAGAAGAAACCGTCGCAGGTGGCGCAGGAGCTGACGCCGTGGCCGATGAGGGCCTGTTCGCTGGGCAGGTTGAGCCAGCGGGCGCTGGCGCCGGAGGCGATGATCAGCGAGCGCGTATGGATGGTCTCCTTGCCGATGTTGAGGGCGAAGGGACGTTTGGAGAGATCGATCGAGTTGAGGTGGGCCATGCGCAGCTCGGCGCCGAAGCGGGTGGCTTGCTTCTTCATGTTCTCGATCAGCTCGGGACCCTGGATTCCTTCGGGCCAGCCGGGGAAGTTTTCCACCAGAGTGGTGATCGAGAGCTGTCCTCCGGGCTCGTGGCCCTCGAGGACCAGGGGCTTGAGATTCGCCCGCGCGGTGTAGATGGCAGCAGTCAGGCCCGAGCATCCCGATCCAAGGATGACAGTGTCGCGTGTCGTGTTTTCGCTCATAAGCTTCCTTAGTGTAAATGCGTGGGCGGTCAAAAGGATGCAAACGGCTCTAATGGGGCGAAGGGCAGCTCGAGCGCATCTACAATGAAATCATGGCAAATTTAACGCTGGTGTACGGAATGAGGCTGCTGCCGGCCGATGAGATCGCCCGGGTGGGCGATGCTCCGATCGAGTTGAAGAACGGCAACCAGGCGCAGGTTACGATGCATGTGCTGGAGGGAAGCCGGGAGCAGATCGAGGCCCAGCTTCGTATGAGCCTGGACGCTTTCTTCGATTTTTATCCCGAGATCTAGTCCCTGAAGCTGTTCTCTAAGCGGTGACGAGAGGCCCCTGGGGTTTCTGCTGGTACATCCTCTGGTCGGCAAGACGGCGGAGGAGGATCTCGTCGGTGGTGTCGTCGGGGTAGATTGCCACGCCGACACTGCCGGTGACGGAGAAGGTTTCGTCGTCCATCTCGAAGGGGTGCTGGAGGGTCTCGACGACCCGGGTGGTGGCGATCTCGACGATTCTCGAGGTCGGTAGATTGCTGGGGAGATTGGTGGTGACGACGATGAACTCGTCGCCGCCGAGCCGGGCGAGGGTGTCGGAGGAGCGGATGACCTTCTGGAGGTTATTGGCGACGTGCTGCAGCAGACGGTCGCCTGCCTCGTGACCCCGGGTGTCGTTGACGGTTTTAAAACCGTTCAGGTCGATCATGGTGACGGCGATGCGTGAGCCGTTGCGCTGAGCCTGCTTGATCGCTTCCTCTATCTTGTCTTCAAAGTAGCGCCGGTTGGGAAGTCCTGTGAGCTGGTCGTGCAGAGCGAACCACTCGTTGGTCGCGACCTGCCGCTCGAGCAGGACCAGCAGCATGCCGATGGTGACCAGGAACTTCTGCCAGTTCCAGATCTCGGCCGCGACATTGGTGTACTGGGGCCGGTTGGAGACCCAGGAGTGGAAGAGAAAGACGAAGGACCAGGTGAGGAATCCGAGGATGATGGCGATTCGGCCCAGACTCTTTTTCGGCAGGCACATCGAGAAGATGATGGCCGCTGAGAGGTACAGCAGGAAGAGGGGGAAGTAAGCCGCATCGCGAAACATGTGGGCCGAGGCGAAGTAAAAAGTGGGAACCCAGAAGAGAGACTGGACGAGGATCAGCCACCATGCATTGCCCAGCCGGTAGGTCCGGCTCAGCAGAAAGGGAGTGACGACACCGAGGACTAGCCCGCATGCTGCAACGGCGTAGTAAGGTCCAGGGTCGCGCGCGTCGAGGGCGTAGATGGTCTCCATCAGGGCCAGGGTGAAGGCGGTGAGTCCCAGGTAGATCTGCGTGGCGCGTCGCGGGAAGAGTGTTTTGGACGCGGCCCAGAGAAAGATGATTCCGGCGGCGAGGTAGGAGTCGAGCGCCACGACGTGCATGGGGATGTGGAGTGGGCCGGAGGGCTGATAGAGGGAATGAGCGATAGCCTCCAAAAAGATGAACAGGAGCCCGAGCATCCAGAGCCCGACGTCCTCCTGCAGATGACGGCGGCGCAGAAAGTGCAGGATGGTCAGCAGAGTGGCCATCGCGGCCAGATCGGGCAGCAGTTCAATGTTCATCGGCCCTCTTCCGGGCGAGGCATCCGTAAGTTCATGTGTATCTGGACTCTACACAGATTCTAATCTTGCAGCCCTTCGGAAGGCGCGAATGATTTTCGACGATCAGGTGGTCATAATGCAAGAAAGGGATTGAAGGTCCGACCTGCCGCTATGACTCGCCGAGGGCTGCCAGCTGCTGCCGGCTGGGCGGAGGTGTCATGAGGCTGACGACGATCAGGCAGAGGAGAGAGGCGATCAGAGCGGGGAAGATGGCGTCGCGATGTCCGATGGCTGCCGGCAGGAGGGGAGAGACCCAGTCCCAGGAGACCGTAACCGCTGTGCCGACGGCGATGCTTGCAACAGCGGCGGTCGCGGTGGCTCGCCGCCAGAAGAAGGCGGCCATGATGACGGGTGTAAGGGCCGCCGAGTAGATCGTGTAGGCGTAGAGAACCTTCTTCAGGACAGATTCGGTTCCGAGCGACTGGGCGAGGGACCAGATGCCCAGCAGGACGACCATCAGCCGGCTGACGATGAGGATCTTTTTGTCGGAGGCCCGGGGGACCAGGTAGCGGACGTAGATGTCGTTGACGAGGTTGGTGGCCGGAGAGAAGAGCCAGTTGTTGGCCGTGGAGATAATCTTGGCGAAGATGGCCCCCATCAGTAGTGCTCCGAGGAGGCGAAGGGCGGGGGAGGCGTCGCTGAAGCCATGCAGGCCGCAGTAGGCCAGGATCTCTCGGGGGGTTTTGCTGACCTCGCCGGTGGGGAAGAGGGCGGAGCCGGTTACGGCGATGGCAACGATCACTGTCTCAAGAATGACGGTTCCGATGATCCAGCCGACGACAGCGTGCCGGGCGGCCTTCTCGGACTTTGCGGAGAAGAACTTCTGATACATGGACTGGTTGCCGAGCAGAAGGAGGCAGGTGGGAAGGAACAGTTCGAGGCACTGGATGAAGCTGAGCTCGCCGAAGAGCTGGAAGTGAGTTGCGGGCAGGGCGGCATGGACGGCATGCCATCCGCCTGCATGATGAATCAGCACGGGGAGAGCGAGACACAGGGTGACTGAGGCAAGCAGGCCGATGAAGAGGTCCATGTAGGCCACAGAGGACATCCCCGCGATCATCGTAAAGAGGATTACGAACGCAGCCAGGATATAGCGGCCGAGGATGGGTGTGATTACCTGAGGAAAGATCAGGTGCAGAATGTCGCCGCCGCCGATGAACTGGTAGCTGGTAATGGCGGTGTAGGTGAGCAGGATGGCGATGACGCCGAGGACGCGGGCCGTCTGGTTGTATCGGGTCTCGAGGAGGTCGGGGATGGTGAACTGGGCAAACTTACGCGCGCGCGGCGCGATGAAGTAGATCAGCAGGAGTGCAGCCCATCCCCCGCCCGCCTGCCAGAGAGCGACGAAGCCGTGTTTGTAGGCGTTCTCCGCTCCGCCCAGCAGCGATCCTGAACCGATCCACGAAGATAGCAGCGTGAAGATCAGTACAAAGGCTGGAAGCGATCGTCCGGCGACCAGATAGTCTGCCTTGGTCTTCACCTTTCTCAGGCGGGCCAGCGAAACAGTAAGCAGGATGAGGACGATAACCGCAAGGACAGAGGCGTATAGGTTCATGAAGTATGGGGAAGATTGTAGTCTTTCTATGAGCTTCAGAGGAGGGAAGGTGCTGAGGTTCTTGTAGTTATGGTCTTTTTCCATAGGGCCGACATGGGTAACAGGCCTGATGTGAGCCCGGCCATGCCAGATACCGGCTATGGGGTCCTGGTAAGCAGGGAAGCGGGAAGGTCCTTCTCAGCGGCGGCAGCTTCGATCTCGCTATTGATCTCCGCACCCAGCAAGAGCATGAATCCGGTGATGTAAAACCACATCAGCAGAATGATGACGGCGCCCAGCGACCCATAGGTGATGGAGTAGAAGTTGAAATAGTGCAGGTAGAGGCGGAATCCGAGCGAGACGAGGAGCCATGCAAGGATGCCAATGGCTCCGCCGGGTGTCAGCCAACGCCAGCGGCGCGTGCGGACTCCCGGCGCCCAGTAGTAGATGACGGCGAAGCATAAGGTAAGCAGGGCTGTAGCGACGATCCAGGCGATAAGCCGGACGATGACAGACAAGAGGACTGAGAAGAAGTGATTTGAAATACGCGCGTGAGCGAGCGCGGCGAAGAAGTCCCCACCCAACATGGCCCCGAGCGTGAGCGTGGCAAGGACCGAGAGCAGGATGGTGATACCGATGGCGGAGAGCCGGGCGCGGAAGTAGGAGCGCTGGTCGCGAACCCTGTAGACGGTATTGAGTGCATCCTGAATGGCAGAGATTCCAACGGAGGCCGACCAGATGGAGGCGATGAGACCGAAGGTAAGCTTGCCTCGAGTGGCATGAGTAGTGGTTTCATTAAAAGTCGTAAGGACCATGCCGAGCGCTGAGGTAGGGACTACCAGAGCGAGATACTCCAACAGTTTTAAGTAGATGGTGGAGGCGGAGCGAGCGGCGAGCCCAAGAATGGAGCTGGCACTGAACAAGGTGGGGAAGAGGGCGAAGAGGAAATAAAAGGCAAGCTCGGCGGCGCGGCCCAGGAGGTTGTCGTCGATCAGGGCTCGCCACGTACGCTTCGCGATAACCCGGGGAGGGATGCCCTGGAGGTTCCACAGCGACCGCAAGGGCGAAAGAGAAACAGTCGCCCATATACGTTGTTGCCGGGGATCGGAGCTGCGTTCGGTCTGAGAGAGGAAGGCCATGCAAACGCATTCCTTTTTTTCGAAGTCTTTAAAACGACTGCCTGCATGAAGCGGTAGACTCCGTTCGGAACGATAGATGCCGAAACCTGCTCCAACAGTCGCATCATGGAACCTGTGAAAGGCATCTAGTTACTATGCGGACGAGGCAAGGTTCTGTGAACAGGCTGTGGCAGCGCAGGCCATTTGCAGTGAAGAAGATGGGGCAGCTTCTGCGGCTGGTGCGCGAGAGCCACGAGCAGCCCATGACGGGCGAGTCGAGGCAGGCTGAGCTTGTCACGCCCGGCGAGCTGGGCGTGACCTTCATCGGGCACTCCTCGTTTTTTCTACAGATCGGTGGGCGAAACGTACTGGTCGATCCCGTCTTTGCTACGCGGCTGGTGGTCCTTCGCCGACAGCGACGTCCGGGGATCCTGGTGGAAGAGATGCCTCCGATCGACCTGGTTCTGGTGACTCACGCGCATATGGATCATCTCGATATCTCCTCCCTGCGGCGTATCGTCCGGGCTGCGCGGAGGCTTCGGGGCCGTGGTCCGGAGATTGTGGTGCCGCATGGCGTGGACGACCTGGTCTCGCAGCTCGGTTTTCGGAGGATCTACACCCTGAAGTGGTGGCAGAGCATTGAGATTGCCGGACTTCACATTACGATGACCCCCTGCCAGCACTGGGGAGCGCGAATGTTCAACGACACGCATCGGGGCTATGGCGGCTATGTGATCGATTCGGGCCGTCAGTCGGTGTATCACTCCGGCGACACAGGCTATTTCGAAGGTTTCGCCGAGATCGGCCGCCGCTTCACCCCCACGGTCGCTCTGCTTCCGATCGGAGCGTATTTCCCCGACACTTATCTGGCGGTCCACACTTCTCCGGAAGAGGCTTTGCGCGGGTTCGCCGAGGTAGGCGCGAAGTGGATGGTGCCCATGCACTATGGGACCTTTCGGCTGGGACGCGAGCCGATGGACGAGCCGGTGCAACGGCTTCGCGCGGAGGCCAGGCGGCTGGGCGTTGAGGACAAGGTGCAGATCCTGGAAGAGGGAGAGATTTTTCGTCTCTAGCCGCGTGCGCTCGTTTCTAATCTCCAGCGTTTGCCGGGATTGATTGCAGGCGCGAGAGATGCCTGAGCTTGTCAGGATTTGTGATGATGTAGATCGCCGAGATGAGACCGCCCTCCGTATCAATCGTGACCACTGAGTGGGGCTCTCCCTCAAGGTAATTGATCACGCCGGGCTCGCCATTGATCTGAACCAGTCTGCGAACCAGTGTCTTTGGAACAAAGCGTTGCAGGCCACCCACGATTCCCCTTCCGACCTTTTCGGCGCCCCGAACTTCATTGGGAACAGCTGCGGCCTTGCCGCCTCCGTCGGAACGAAGAACCACATCTTCGGTCAGCAGACTGAGTAAACCCGAGACATCTCCGGTTCCGGTTGCTTTCAGGAAGCTCTCCAGCAGCGCATCATGATTGGGTTGAGTCGCCCGAAAACGTGGACGCGGGATGGAGATGTGTTGCTTTGCGCGTTTCAGGATCTGCCGGCAGTTGGCTTCGTTCTGCTCGACGATAGACGCAATCTCTCGATGTTCGTATTCGAAGACCTCTTTCAAGAGGAATACGGCGCGCTCCATCGGTGTGAGCCGCTCCAGCAGAACGAGAAAGGCCATCGAAAGCGACTCGTCCACCCTGATGAGATGGAAAGGGCCATCTTCAGAATCGGTTACGACAGGTTCCGGAAGCCAGAGACCAGCGTATTCCTCTCGTTGAACCCGGGCCGATTGAAGATGATTGATGCAGAGTCTGCTGAGGATCGTGACAAGGTAAGCTCGGGGTGATCGGATCTCTTCTTCGCTGGTTGTATGCCATCGCAGAAATGTCTCCTGCAGGATGTCCTCTGCATCGGCCACACTTCCGAGCATTCGATAGCCGATTGAAAACAAAAGACTGCGGTGTTGATTAAAGAGCGCGAGTCGCCCCGATCGTTCTAAACCGCCGGAATGTTCTTCTGATTGCGGCACCTTGCGGCTTACATTCATCGTCCCCGCTTCCATCCGAATCGAACTGGTCGTCGCAAGCAGGCTCATTCGGGTCGTGTCGCTGCTGTCTTCAGGACAACGAGCAGGCCTCAGCGTAATAAAGAAGAGATGTAGTCAAGCCGGCCTATGTCACATTTTTAATCTTCCATCGGTCTTCATTGCAGAGAAGTACATATCACGATGGAGGGGTTCCTGTGGCGATGGGCAGACTATTGCGTTTGATCCTGGTGGTAAGCGTTATAACGATGGTGGTCCAGGCGACATTTGCGGGACGGATGCTGGGAGGGGATGGCAGGTCACTGAGCCTGCATGAGCTTACCGCCAAGGTTCTTGTCCTGTTGGGGGTCGCTCAGGTGCTGGTTGCTCTTGCCCTGTTTTTCAAGAAGCAATGCCCACCGTGGGTTCCGATTGCAAGCTTTGGTCTTCTGGCCGCCGAGGTCACGGAGTTCGCCGCCGGGCACCTTCACCATGTAGCGATCCACGTACCGCTGGGACTCGCTATCTTCGGAGGCGCGGTCCGGCAGTTGATCTGGGCAGTTGGCGAGAGAAGAACAGAAGAGTCTACGGCCTGACAGCTCCATGTCTGGGAAGATGAGGAGAATGTGTTCCTAACCTTACTAGGCGACGATCCA
>DATHJA010000286.1:0-4137 GCA_035316475.1 Edaphobacter sp.
GCTTTGATTTTCCCGCAGCCCGGTTTGCTTTACACTCTCCTAGGCCCTCAGTATGCTTGAGATTGGCCTGCGCCGGGCGAAGCGTCCGAGCAACGCAACAGTTTTGACCCCAAAAGGTATAGAGGAGAACCACATGGCAGCAGTTGATGAAAAGGTGAAGCAGATTATTGTCGAGCAGCTTCAGGTCGACGAGGCCGAAGTCACCCCTGGCGCAAGCTTCCAGGAGGACCTTGGCGCCGACTCTCTCGACGTAGTCGAGCTCGTCATGCAGTTCGAAGAGGCCTTTGACATTCAGATCCCCGATGAGGATGCAGAGAAGATCAAGACCGTTAAAGACGCCATCGACTATATCGAGAAGAACCAGAAGGCAAAGTAATCATGCTTGAGCGTCGCGTTGTCGTAACCGGCCTGGGGCTTATCTGCGGGGTCGGCCATACCGCGCCTGAAGTCTGGGAAGGCGTCATAGCCGGCAAAAGCGGAATGGCCGAGATCACGGCATTTGATCTTACAGGCCACCCTGTCCGCTTCGCCGCCGAAGTGAAGAACTTCGACCCGCTTCAGTTTGTGGACAAGAAAGAGGCCCGCAAAATGGGTCGCTTCATCCACTTTGCCCTCGCGGCAGCCACCGAGGCGATGAGGCACTCCGGGCTCCAGATCACCCCTGCGAACGCCGACAATATCGGTGTTCACATCGGCTCCGGAATCGGCGGATTCGACGTCATCGAGCGCGAGCACTCGGCGATGCTGGCCGGGGGGCCGCGCAAGATCTCGCCTTTCTTCATTCCGGGTTCCATCGTCAACCTCGCCGCCGGGCACGTCTCCATCCGCTACGGCGCCAAGGGGCCAAACGAGGCTACGGCTACGGCCTGCACCACCAGCGCGCACTCCATCGGCGATGCCTTCCGCATCATCCAGCGCGGCGATGCCGATGCGATGATCGCCGGAGGAACCGAAGCCGCCATTACTCCCATGGGAGTCGGCGGATTCGCGGCGATGAAGGCGCTCTCCACGCGAAACGACGACCCCGTTCACGCCTGCCGCCCCTGGGACAAGGACCGCGACGGATTCGTCTGCGGCGAGGGCGGTGGAATCCTCATCCTCGAGGAGCTGGAGTTCGCCAAGGCTCGCGGAGCGAACATCCTCGCCGAAATCATCGGCTATGGCATGTCCGCCGATGCCTTCCACATGACCGGAATGGCGCCGGAGGGCGAGGGCTGCTATCGCTCCATGAAGCACGCCCTGCGCGTGGCCGGGCTTGAGCCCGACCAGATCGACTATGTCAATGCTCACGCCACCTCCACTCCCCTCGGCGATGCCATGGAATCCAAGGCCATCGAAAACGTCTTCGGCGAGCGCGCGCTGAACCACACCCTTCTTGTCAGCTCGACTAAGTCGATGACGGGACACCTCCTCGGCGGCGCCGGAGGACTCGAGGCAGGCATCACCATCATGGCCATGCAGAACCAGATCGCCCCGCCGACGATGAATCTCGTCGAGGCCGATCCGCAATGCCGCCTGAACTACGTTCCCAACAAGCCGCAGCCCGCCAAGATCGACTACGCTCTTTCGAACTCCTTCGGCTTCGGCGGAACCAACGGTTCTCTCATCTTCAAGCGCTGGACCGAGTAACATCCCACAAAGATGGAACGGTAGAGAGGGCATGGAATTCCGTGCCCTCTCTGCCGTTCTCCCGTCGCACCACAAATGATCGAGGGTAAAGAAACAGAAGCCTCTCGCACACACTCTTTCTTCCATGCTCGCGAAATAGGTATAAAGGTTCCGTCATGAACCTTCGCCTCTGCCTCGTCCTTCTCCTCGCCGCAGCCGCCCACGCCGAAGTCTTTCTGCCCAAGGTCTTCTCCAGCCACATGGTGCTTCAGCGCGACATGCCCATCCATATCTGGGGATCCGCCGCACCCGGCGAGCAGGTCTCCGTCGACTTCCACGGGTCTTCCGCTCCCGCCACAGCCGACAAATTCGGCCGCTGGAGCGTCTATCTCTCGCCGCAGCCGGCTGGAGGACCCTTCACGCTCACCGTCCGTGCTGCCAATACCCTCCAGCTCGACGACATCCTCCTCGGCGATCTCTGGCTTGCCTCCGGTCAGTCCAATATGGAGATGCCGCTGGCCGGCTTTCCCTCCTCCGCCGTGGTCAAGGACTCCGAGAAGGAGATCGCCGCCGCCAGCCATCCCCAGATCCGTCTTCTTCTCGTCGACCGCGACTCCTCGGAGTATCCCCTCGACGACGTCAAAGCAGCGAAGGGCTGGTCCGTCTGCACCCCTGAGAGCGCTCGAAGCTTCTCCGCCGTTGCCTACTTCTTCGCCCGCGATCTCCAGCAGCACCAGCACGTCCCCATCGGCCTCATCGACTCCACCTGGGGCGGCACTCCCGCCGAGGCCTGGGTCTCGCTCACCGGAATCTCCTCCGACGCCGGCCTGATGCCCGTCTTCGCCGCCCGCGCCGCCCGCATGGACCGCGAGACCACCGAGCAGCGTCTCGATGAGCTCGTCAAACAGGCAAAGGCCGAGGGCAAAACGCCGCCCAAGCAGGGCTACCATCCCAACCCGCTCTCCTACCAGCCCGCTGCGCTCTACAACGCGATGATCGCGCCCTTCACCCCTCTGCCCATTCGCGGAGTCATCTGGTATCAGGGCGAGAGCAACTCCAGGCTCTCCACCGTCGAGCTCTACAACCGGCTCTTCTCCACGCTGATCGACGACTGGCGCCGCCAGTGGCACCAGGGAGAGTTCCCATTCCTCTTCGCGCAGATCTCCGCCTACGCCAGCACGCCGGAGGAAAATTGGGGCCTGCTGCGCGACGCCCAGCGCCGCACACTTTCGGTCGCCAATACAGGTATGGCTGTCACCGCCGACGCAGGCGAAGAACACAATATCCACCCTGCCAACAAACAGATCGTCGGCGAGCGGCTCTCCCTGCTCGCGCGTCACATCGCTTACCAAGAGAAGGTTGCCGACTCCGGTCCGCTCTTCCGTCTCGCCTATCCTGAGGGAGGCGCGATGCACGTCTGGTTCACCAACGACGAGGGTCTCAACGCGAAGGGAGCACCCGAAGGCTTCGAAGTAGCCGGCGAGGACGGCAAGTTCGTCCCTGCCAGCGCCCGCATCGAAGACGACTCCATCGTCGCCAGCAGCCCATCCGTCCCGGAGCCGCACTACGTGCGGTATGCCTGGCCCAACTTCCCTACAGTGAACCTCTACAACGCAGCTGGCCTGCCTACCTCTACCTTCACGTCCTACCCGGTGCCGTAGCCTCTAGGACCTGGCAACCCACACCTTAGCTGGTAGCAACAGCAATTCCGGTCATTACAATCAACCCAAAGAGCCACCAGCCAATCACCACGATCGCCGCCTTCTGCCGGGAGACCTTCGCAACGATCGCCGTTCCGATAATCAGCAGCACCAGCACCCATAGTCCGATCACGTCAAAGAAGCTCAGGATCGTGCGCAGCCATGGCGCGGCGTCAGGGATGTAGTAGGCAAGATTCGTTCCGACCGGGTTCTGCATGTTATAGCTGTCGGTATTAACGCCGGCCAGCAGCAGCACGATCGAAAGTATTCCGGTGATCATTCGGGGCAGCCCTGCGTACATCCACACCGCGAACATCTGACCGTAGGTCGTCTGCGCGCCCAGGCCGAAGTTGAAGGTTGCCCAGTAGAGCAGCGCCCCGATCGCGACAAAGATCAGTATGAAGAGAAACGAGCCGTAGCTGGAGTACCGATACCCCTTCTCCATGCCACTCAGCTGCGCGGCCTTCTGCTCCGGCGTCAGGTTGTTGAACTGCTCGGCCCGCTTGGGGCTTTGCTGAAGCTGCACCTCCGCCACGCGGGAGAAGCCGACGTGCTTGTCCACCACAACGGTCGTTCCCAGGGTAAGCAGCACTACCAGCACAAAAGGCAGCCACCATCTTGTGCTGCGCAGAATATCCGTGAAGGTCTTCGATGGCGCGACAAAGACATCGACAACGCGCTCGACCTCGCTCAACCCCGGCTCCGCAACCGCCCCACCTACGACAGCATCCTCGCTCATGCCCTACCCCCGTTTCACAGCAACGATTTAGATGGATGAGAATTGGCCCAGATTGTAGCTCACGGGAATCGCGCCTCAAACAAGATTCTC
>DATHJA010000287.1:0-4301 GCA_035316475.1 Edaphobacter sp.
CGGCTGCGAGCCGATGACCGGCTTCTACCGCAATGGCTGCTGCGAGACGGGGCCGGACGACCTTGGTGTCCATACGATTTGCTGCATCGTGACCGAGGAGTTTCTCCGCGTCTCCAAGCAGCTTGGTAATGACCTGAGCACACCCATGCCGCAATACGGTTTTGCCGGCTTGAAGCCGGGCGACCGCTGGTGTGTCTGCGCGGCGCGCTGGCTCGATGTGGAGCAGGCCGGGGCCGGTTGCCCCATCGTGCTCGAAGCCACGCACGAGGCCACGCTCGCCATCGTTCCCTTCGAGATCCTTATCCGGTACGCCACCATTCCGGATACGCTTCACTAAGTCCGGATACGCTTCACTAGCGCGCTGGACGTCTATACAGGTCTGCTAGACAGTGGATCAATTTTTCGCGCAACCTTCATCACAGACATCTTGACAGGCGGTCCCGCGTGGGGGACCGTAGAATTAACACAAGTTTTCCGATTTAAGCCGTATCTGAACCCATCTCAGCAGCGACGCACAGCTGCGAGGGCAGATGCGGGTATTTTCTTTTTCCACACCCGTTTTTCCGGGTCGTATTTCAAGGAGCCAGTTGTACATGAGTAATCTTTCTGCGAAAAAATGTCTTTTAGCCCTGTCTGCAGCGGCGCTTTTTGCCGTGTCTGCAGCGATTCCATCTTCGGCCCAGACGGCTGCAACGGGAACCATCTCCGGAACGGTGACTGATACCTCAGGCGCAGTTGTAGCGAATGCTGAGGTGACGGTGATCAATAACGATACCGGTGCGACCCGCACCTTGAAGGCGAACGGCTCAGGCCAGTTCACCTCGACATTCCTTCAGCCAGGCCATTATGAGGTGATCGCGACGGGAGGCGGTTTCGGCAAGGTCGACCGCAAGAACCTCAACCTCACCGTCGGCCAGGTACTCTCCGTAGATGTGGCTCTTCCCGCAGCTTCTGCCTCGACCGAAGTCACGGTGACCGATGCTTCGCCACTGATCGACACGGAGAAGACCCAGGTCTCGCAGACGATCAGCCAGCAGATGGTCTCGAATCTTCCGGTCAATGGCCGCCGCTACGATAACTTCGTCCTGCTCACGACCAACGTCGTGCCTGATGGCAACTCAGGACTGATCTCCTATCGCGGTATCTCCGGTCTGTACAACACGAACCTGATCGACGGCGCCAACAACCAGCAGGCGTTCTTCTCTGAGGCTCGCGGCCGCGCCATCGGCGCTCCCTATGTCTTCTCGCAGGACTCCATCAAGGAGTTCGAGTCGTCCACCTCAGGCTACTCGGCTGAGTTCGGGCAGGCAGCTGGCGGACAGATCAACGCCATTTCCCGGTCGGGAGGCAACGCCATCCACGGCGACCTGTTCTACTACCTCCGCTATCCTTCACTGAACGCCCTCGATCCGCTGACCAAGTTCAACGGCCGCCAGCCTGGGGCGAATCCTGCCCTTCTGCAGCCAGCCATTCACCAGCAGCAGCAGTTCGGCGGCTCCGTCGGCGGTCCCATCATCAAGGACAAGCTCTTTTACTTCTTCACCTACGACGGCTTCCGTCGTTCGAGCCCGCTGCTCTACAGCACCACGGCTCCCATCTCCAGCTTTGGCTGCCCGGCGCCGGTCTCCCCGGCTCAGTGCGATACCGCGAAGGCTTATCTGAACGGCCTCAGCGGGGCGGCCTCTCGCGTTCTCAAGCAGGACATCTTCTTCCCCCGTCTCGACTACCAGCTCAACGGCAACAACCACATCAGCGCCGAGTTCAACTGGGAGAACTATGCGCTTCCCAACGGCTATACCACCTCCACGACCGCCAATGCGAGCTCCGCTTCTACCAACGGACGTGCGGACTTTCACGAGCGCTTCTTCATCGCCAACTGGGAGTCGGTCCTGAACCCCTCGACGACGAACGCCCTGCGCTTCCAATGGGGGCGCGATCTTGAGGTGACCTCGGCCAATGCACCCGGGCCTTCGGTGACGATCTCTGGTGTTCAGGGATACGGTATGCCGAACGCTCTGCCTCGTCTGGCTTTCCCGGACGAGCATCGCTGGCAGGTCTCCGATACAGTCTCCAAGATCTGGGGCAAGCATGTCCTCAAGGCCGGTGTCGATCTCAACTTTATTCACGAGTACCTGGCCAACCTCTTCCAGGGCGGCGGCGTTTATTCGTATGCCGCGCTCAACAATCAATGCGCGAATCCGGCGGACCAGGGCGTCGCAATCTGCAGCAGCGCGAATCGCAATATCATCACCGGTCAGCCGGCGGCCTTCGCCAACTGGGTTCAGGATGTATACGGAGTGAACGGCGGCCAGCACTGGAGCTCGTTCCAGCAGGTAAACGATCCGATCACCCACATTGGTGCCGACGATTTCTGGAATAAGGATCTCGCCGGTTTCGTCGAGGACACCTGGAAGATCACCAACGCCTTTACCCTGACTGCCGGAGTTCGTTACGACGTGCAGCTTGTGCCGCAGCCGCCGAATCCATACACCACCAGCTTCAACGGCCAGCCCTCGGCGCTTGGCAACTTCTATACCAAGTCGATCAACACCAATTACAAGATGTTCCAGCCGCGCCTCGGCTTCGCATGGTCTCCCTATCCGGGAACGGTGTTCCGTGGCGGCTATGGCATCTTCTACGGCCTGACCTCCAACTCCACCTTCTACGCCACGCGCGTGGAGAACGGCGTCTATCAGCAGGCTTACTCGTTGAGCGTTGCTCAGACCGGCGGAGGCACGGCCACTGCTCCTACACCTACGAGGTACAGCTATGTAGCTGGATCGCCGGTGAATATCGGCGTGCTGTTTACTCCTCCAGGCCTGCCTCTGGCAGCTCCCTTTGCCGGCGCGGTCACTCCCACGGTCAACGGCTCTGCGGGTCTGCAGCGCCTCTCGTTCCGCGGTCAGGATCCCAACTTCACCAATCCTTATACGCACTCAATCGATCTGGCGGTGGAGCAGGAGCTTCCTGGTCACCTCAGCCTCTCGATCGCCTATGTCGGCACGCGTGGTATGCGACTGCCCTACTTCATCGATGCGAACCTGCCGCAGGCGACGACCCGCACCTATGCGGTTACGGACTTCTCCGGCGCGAGCGCTGGCACGGTTACCGTGCCGTTCTACCAGTGCCAGAACTCTGCCAACTGCAATGCTTCGCGTCCTTCTGCCAACGATGGCGGCATTCTTGCCGGCTTCAGTGGCGTGAACTCCTGGTACAACTCGGCGGCCTTCACCATTCGCAAGCCCTTCAGCCATCAGGTGGAGGCGCTCATCAACTACACCTGGGCCAAGGCGATCGACGGTGGTCAGGTTCCCGGACAGTTCGGTACCTTCAACGGAACCGACACGATCCTCGATCCCTTCAATCTGAAGAACCCCGGTACGCTTAGCGAATACAGCCGCTCCGATCTCGATATGCGCAGCCGCTTTGTGGGCAGCATTGTCTGGTCGCCGAAGGTCGGTATCGCCAACCGATATGCGCGCTACGCAGTGAATGGATGGTCGCTCTCGGGTACGGCTACCGAGCAGACCGGTCTTCCGCTTACCGCAGGCATGAGCGGAAACGCATCTGGAGGTATTGAGGGCGGCGTTTCCGGTGGCTCGGTGGGCAACAGCCCCTCACCTTCTTCGGGACGCGCTCCGCAGTACCGGCGTAATGCTTTCCCGAGCAACGGTGTTCGTAATATCGATGCTCGCGTCTCCCGCGACTTCCCGATCCACGAGGGAATCAAGCTGCAGCTCTTCGCTGAGGCCTTCAACGTAGTCAACCGCAAACAGCAGCTTGGCTTCAACACGACTGCGTTCGCTTATGGTTCTGGAAACAGCATCGTTCCTTTCGTGACGAATGCCTCCAGCGCCTTCGGCACCCCCAGCTCGACGTCAAGCACACTCTACGGTCCTCGCCAGGTGCAGGTCTCGGCGAAGCTGTTCTTCTAAAAGCTGGAACAACAGTGAGAAGAGGCTCCGTTCGCGGAGCCTCTTCTCGTTTGCCCATCAACGAGGAAACGGCGGAATTTATGCATGTTCGAAGGGTGGTGGAGTTGGAGAGAAAAGAATGGTGCGCCCGAGAAGATTCGAACTTCTGACCTACAGCTTCGGAGGCTGCCGCTCTATCCAGCTGAGCTACGGGCGCATACTTTTAGCCTAGCATGTTCGTGACGAATTGACAGTTCTTTACCCTTCGATACAGCATCCTAGAACCGTACCTTGCAGCATCGCCTCAGTTCCTCATGAAAGAGAGACAAACCTATGCTTCTCCGCAGTCTTGCTTCCTTCGCTTGTAGCATCCTGTTCGCAACATCC
>DATHJA010000288.1:0-3743 GCA_035316475.1 Edaphobacter sp.
CCTGGCAGGACAACGGCATCAAGGTCTTCGGGCCCGACGGCTACAAGCTCCCCGACTCCACCGAACTAGCCATCGAAGATGAGATCTTCCGGCGTCTCTCAGCTTCAACCGGCAACCTGCAATCTGCGACAGACAACTCGCCCGCACCCCCCGTCAACGAAGCCGACCGCGCCGACTACATCCGCTTCCTTCTCGCCGCCGTTCCCGGCCTCACCCTCGGCAACCATCGCATCATCCTCGACTGCGCCAATGGAGCCGCCTCGGCCGTCGCGCCCGAGCTCTTCGCCTCCCTCGGCGGCGAAGTCCTCATCACTCATGCCTCACCCGACGGCCGCAACATCAACGAGCAGTGCGGCGCCCTCCATCCCGAGATCGTCGCCGCCCAGGTCCGCCATCACAAAGCTGCTCTAGGTATCACCTTCGACGGCGACGCCGACCGCGCCCTCTTCGCCGACGAGCAGGGCCGAGTCGTCAACGGCGACGCCGTCCTCCTTCTCGCCGCACGCGACCTCCAGGCCCGCGGCCTGCTCACCAACTCCACCGTCGTCGCCACCACCATGTCTAACATGGGCCTCGAGGCCGCGCTCAAGCGCTCCGGCATCCAGATGCTCCGCGCCGCCGTCGGCGACAAGTACGTCCTCGAGCAGATGATCTCCACCAACGCCGCTCTAGGCGGCGAGCAGTCCGGCCACATCATCTTCTCCGGCCGCTCCACCACCGGCGACGGCCTCCTCACCGCACTCCTCCTGCTCGACATCGTCCACCGCTCCGGCAAGTCTCTCTCCGAGCTCATCGCCGACCTCAAGGTCTTTCCTCAGGTCATCGTCAACGTAAAGGTGCGCGAAAAGAAGCCCCTCGACACCATCCCCACGGTCGCTGCCGCCATCGCCGCCGCTGAAAAGGAGCTGGCCGACTCCGGCCGCGTCGTCATCCGCTACTCCGGAACCGAAGCCCTCGCGCGAGTCATGATCGAGGCCGAATCCGAGCCCGCCATGCGCCACCACGCGGACACCATAGCCAACGCCATCCGTGCTGAGTTGGGCATCTAGACGGATAAATTTTTGAAGGGGTATTGACCAACCCGCATGCAGCTTCGTCGACTGGATTCCGTGTTGTTTACGATGTTTCGTTCTACGGGGAGCAGCGATGCATAGTCGATCAGGGACGATAAGCCGACATATCGTTACTGATTTACCGCATCTCGAGAGTCGCTAACGTCGCCATGGATTCTGCACGGAATAGACCGGCGTGGCAGTCAGCGCTTCTTTGCTGGCAACAACCAGCTTTCGCCGCACAAGCCATGCGATGGCAGCCTGTGATGAAGAGCGTGAGAGGCCCGTCTCCTCGGCCAGCTTGGCGTAGCTAGTCGCGACTGGCTCCCTTATACGTTGCTGCTCGGCATACAGCCATAGGTAGATAAGGAAGGCTGCGGGCCTATGGTCATGCCCAACCAAATCGCGTAATAAGGTCCCATGGATATAAGGATCGAGGATGATCTTGCTTTTCATAGCTATACCTTTTAGTGGTATAGCTATGAGCGGTAGATTGTGTCTAGTCGATTCTTTCCTTAGGCTTGTTTCGGGAGGAATCAAGGTATGATTCGAGGAATTAAATTCATCAGCGTTCCGGTGAATAACCAGGACGCGGCATTGAAGTTTTACACCGATTTGTTGGGCTTCAAGGTTAAGACAGACCAAGAGTTCATCCCCGGCGGTCAGCGATGGATCGAGTTGGCAATTCCGGGTGCGGACACCGGGCTATCGCTCTTCACACCAAAAGGACATGAAGATCGCATTGGCACCTTTCAAGCAATATCGTTCTGGTGCGATGACGTCTTTCAGACGGCCGAAGTTCTAAAACAGCGCGGCGTAAAGTTCTTTCAAGACCCGAAGACGGAATCCTGGGGATCCTCGGCAATATTTGAAGATGCGGAAGGCAACAAGTTCGTCTTGAGTTCTCGATAGTCACGAACGGAGCAGAGTTGAACCCATTCCAATAGGTCCTTATAAACGCTCTACCACTGAAATCCGATATGGCAAGGATGATTGTTCCGGAAGCCATGAGAAGCGGCCTGAAGTGCATTGCCTGTTCTTGTCAACCCAGGATCATGCCCAGGCAGATCGGCGAATACTGGCCGACTACGCGTTAGTAGAATGGGCTTGTATGGATCGTGTCCTCGTCATTGGAGCCACAGGCAATATCGGTCGGCAAGTTGTCTCTCAATTGGCGAGCAGAGATGTGCAGGTCCGCGCAATGACGCGCAAACCGGACGCGGCTGTGTTGCCGCCTCATGTTGAGGTGATGCGCGGGGATCTCACCGATCCCGACACCCTTGATGGATGTTTGCATGGCATCGATACTGTCTTTCTAGTGTGGACTGCCCCGCCGGCCGCCATTGTTCCCGCTTTGGACCTCATCACCAAGCGCGCACGGCGTATAGTGCTGCTCTCAGCCCCGATCAAAACGCCACATCCCCTCTTCCAGCAACCAAATCCGCGCCGAGTCATGGTTGAGCAAATAGAACGACTCATCGAGATCTCAGGAGTTGAATGGACGTTCCTGCGGCCTGGAATGTTCGCCGCAAACGCCTTGGGCTGGTGGGCTCCGCAGATTCGCGTCGGCGATGTCGTGCGTTGGCCATATGCCGATGTCCCCACCGCCCCGATCCACGAACGAGACATCGCCGCCGTCGCGGTCCACGCCTTGTGCGAGAACGGACACGCAGGAGCGGAATATGTTCTGACCGGGCCGCGATCCTTAACTCACGCCAAGCAAATATCCACCATCGGTAGGGCGATCGGCCGCTCGCTCCGCATTGAAGAGGTCTCACCCGGCGAGTGGCGGCGTGAACGGCTCCCCATCTGGCCCGCGACTTTGGTGGATATGCTGCTCGACGCTTGGGCCGCTGCTGCCGGCCACGCTGCATTTGTTACCTCTGCGGTTGCAGACATCACGGGCGCACCGGCGCATACGTTCTTTGATTGGGCCACCGATCACGTTGGTGAGTTTCGAGCGTGATCTAAAGGAAGAAGGGTGGGATGGATCAGGCTCCAGGGAATCTAGATCGGCTCCAGCAAAATCATCTCTCGGCTTCTTTCATCTTCAAAAAATCTATTTCGTCATCGAAAACATTGCGACTATCGCGCCTTCGTTCACGTATAACAATCACCCATGAATGCCAGGAAGCATCTCCTCCGCGCTCTAGTCTTTCTGCTCAGCCTTCCCGCACTCGCACAATCGCCTCGCGTCTTCCTGCTCGATGCCTCCCAGCTGGCAGCTATCAAAGCTGCTCCCGCTACTAGTCCTGCTAAGCAGGAGATCCTTAAGGCCGCCACCGCCGCCGCCGACAAAGCTCTCACCGAAGGCCCGTTCTCCGTCACCCAAAAAGCCGCGACGCCTCCCAGCGGCGACAAGCACGACTACATGTCTCAGGCTCCCTACTTCTGGGCCGACCCATCCAAGCCAAACGGCCTCCCCTATATTCGTCGCGACGGCGAACGCAACCCCGAGCTCAAGAAGATCTCCGACCACGACCAGCTTGGTAGCCTCGGCGAAGCCTCACGCAACCTCGCGCTCGCCTGGTACCTCACCGGCAAGCCCGTCTACGCCGATCGCGCCGCGCTCCTCATCCGTACCTGGTTTCTCCTGCCCGCCACTCGCATGAACCCCAACCTCGAGTTCGGCCAGGGCATCCCCGGCATCAACACCGGTCGCGGCATCGGCCTCATCGAGACTCGCTCTCT
>DATHJA010000289.1:0-2108 GCA_035316475.1 Edaphobacter sp.
GCGGAGGCCGCCTCTTCTACATCGGCGCCGGAACCAGCGGACGGCTCGGCGTGCTCGACGCCTCGGAGTGCCCGCCTACGTTCTCAGTCCCACCCACGCTTGTCCAGGGGCTTATCGCAGGCGGGGACTCCGCGCTGCGCAAGTCGAGCGAAAAGTCCGAGGACTCCCGCGAGCAGGGAGCAGCCGACCTGATGGCCGCAGGCTTCGGTTTACGTTCTTCAGATGCATCGGAAACCCCCGACACGCTCGTCGGTATCGCCGCCAGCGGACGCACGCCTTACGTCCTCGGTGCCATGGAGCAGGCAAAGAAGCTCGGCGCGCTCGTCATCTCCCTTACCTGCGTCGCCGGTTCGGAGATGGAGCGCATCGCCGATATCGCCATCGCTCCGGTCACCGGCCCCGAGGTTGTAACCGGCTCCACGCGCCTGAAGGCCGGCACAGCTACCAAGCTTGTGCTCAACATGCTCTCCACCGGGGTCATGATCCGCACCGGAGCCGTCTACGGCAACCTGATGGTCAATGTACAGCCGACAAACGAGAAGCTCGTGGACCGCGCCCAGCGCATCATCGCCGAGGCCACGGGAGTCGACCGCACAGCAGCCGCGAAGCTCCTCCAAGAGGCCGGCAGCGTGAAGGTGGCGATCGCGATGCAGAAGCTAGGGCTCGACCGCGCTCAGGCGGAGACGAAGCTCAAGGCGGCGGCCGGAAGCCTGGCTCGTGCACTCGCCTGACTTACAGGTTCCCCCGGTAAGATCCCGCACCTCATCGCGCAGAGACGGTCGACTTCTTCTTCTTCTCCGCCGTCTGCCTCTGCGGTCCGAACCGCTCCACCAGCACGGGCTTCGGAGAATGTCTCACCACGTTCTCGTCCATCGCCACACAGTTTCTGCCCTTTGATTTCGCCTGATACAGCAGCCCGTCGGCTCGTTTGAGCATCGCCGCCAGTGGATCGCCTGGTTGCCACTCCGTCACTCCGGCGCTTACCGTCGTGACGATCATCTTGCCGTCGTAGTGAATTCGCATCTGCTCCAGGCCGCTGCGAACTCCCTCCGCGATCCTCGCCGCCGCTCCTGCATCGCTTCCCGGAAGCATCAACACGAACTCTTCGCCGCCGATCCGCGCAATCGTATCCTCAGGCTGAAGATGCTCCTTCACCAGATCGACGAAGGCGCACAGCGCCACGTCCCCTCCCCCGTGACCATGGGTATCGTTCACCCGCTTGAAGTTGTCCAGGTCCATGACGACGAGCGCCAGCGGTCTTCCCAGCCGCTCGCTGCGGACCATCTCCCGCGCCGCGCGCTTCAGCATCGCCCTTCGATTCAACGCTCCGGTCAGCGCATCCATTCCCGCCGCATGCGCTACCGTCGAGTGCATTTCCATCACGGTGAACAGCACATACATCAGCAGCAGGCAATAGGAGAGCAGCATGATCACCAGCATGGAGTACATCCATCGCGGATCCGTCCACGGAGACATCCTGATCGGGAAATTCGGAATCCCCTGTATCGATAACAGGCAGCGATACCCCAGCGCAACCACATGAATGCTCAAAAACGTCGCCGTCAGCCGCGCAGGAAGGAAGAATCGTTCGTCCTTTTGACGAAAGAGCGTCCAAGCCAGGATCGTACACATGGCAAGTACCGGAAGCCCAGCCATAGCGAACGACCACTGCCGCATCTTTTCCAGGAACATCCCAAGATAGGCAGCCATCGCAACAAGAATCAGGAACGGCCCTACCCAGCTGCGCAATGGCTTGCGCAGTACAAACCACCGTAGCCCCAGGAACATGAAGAAAAAGGAGAGAATGTTCAGTTCATTCGCAACGCATACGGTAACAAATCTCGGAGCGTAGTTGTGAAGACCCTGCAGGGTCGACTTCAAAAAATCCACAAGGGTTGCGGCCGCAAGCCAGCGCGCGCCGATTACGCTTCGGTCCACCAGCGCCAGGGAGAAGAGAACTACAGTAAACAACCCCAGTGAAACAAGAAAGAAAATATAGGAAGTCGTGTAATCCATACAGGGTCCCGTCGTGCCCAACGAAACAACAACCGCGCACAGAATACCGTTGCGGAAGGTGAGTTCTCAATGAAAAAACGTCGCGGCCCCAC
>DATHJA010000290.1:0-9752 GCA_035316475.1 Edaphobacter sp.
GATTTATCCGGGGCTGAGCTATGGCAGTGAATCGCAGTGGACCGTACTGCTCGCACCGGAGCATGGCGATGGCAGCATGCCCTACGTTGGCCTGTTCAAGGCGGCATTGGGCAACGGCTGGAAGAGCGCTGCAGAGTTCCGTTTTGACGAAGATACGGAAGCTGTCGAGAAGAGGCTTTCGGCGCAGGTGAACGCGACGGACCCTAATCTGGATGCCTTTCGCGCGCATGGAGGCAAGATACTTCTGACGCATGGGTGGGCCGATCCGATTATCTCGCCGGGGAGAACGATTCAATATGCCGAGAAACTTCAGCAGCGCTATGGCGCTTCCTCGGATGCCTTCGTGCGCCTCTATATGATTCCGGGGCAGGCCCATTGTGGAGGAGGTCCGGGAGCGGCACGTTTTGACAGCTTGCAGGCGCTCACCGCATGGGTAGAGGAGGACAGGGCTCCGCGCGAGATCACTGCAGTCGATGGCACGGGGCAGAGGAGCGCGCTTCTCTGCACGTATCCGGCAAAGCCGGAGTACCGCGGAACGGGTTCACGCGTGGCAGCGAGTGCTTACTCCTGTGTCGAGCCGAAAGAGTGAATGTATATGCCTGATCTCGGCGCAAAACAGATCGTCGAGATTGCATGGGATAGATTCCGTTCTCCGGAACAGTGCTGAGAACGGAGTCACGAGTGGAACTCCTGATCGACATAAAAGCCTGCCTAGGTTTCTACTGCGTTTTGGGTGAGCGTAATCAGAGTCAAGATTAGGTTCTGGTAGGACCAAATGCTTTGTGGAGATGAAATTTGGTCGGAAGAGATGCAATGTTGCCGGGCTATGCACATGATCAATCAAAACCGGCTGGATCGCGACCCTTTCCAAGGGTTTTCAGCACCCGAGGCATTTGCAGTTTCGACATATATGTATTTGATAAACATATAGATAAAGCATCGGAAAAACCTCATAAGAACCCATCGTTCAACCATCGGGAAAGTCTCGGGAATATTCCGGGACGGTTCTGGTTCTCGGTTTCTAAGCTGGCTCTCGTTTTCCCAGGAAGTACGACCACATATCTGAAGGAAGACCCGAACAAGGGAAAGAGCTCCGTCGGAAAGGCTAATTACAGTGATCGCTTTAAACGATTCAAACGTCTGCGGTGAAGCTGCTGGCTCCCGGAGCCGATCTTCCGTCCCTGGAGTTAGCGGCAGGTTTGTTCGCGCGCTGGGAATGTTCCTGTTGCTGATCGGTCTGCTGAAGGGTGACTTTATTTTGGCGCAGGCCAGCAGCGGAACGATCACCGGGCTGGTCGCGGATCAGAAGAATGGAGCCGTCAGCGATGCTGAGGTGACAGTTACGGGAGCGGATGGGACATTTTCGACCAGGACTGTTACCGGTAAGGAAGGGATTTACAGTGTCCCTTCTCTTGCTCCCGGAGTCTATGCGGTCCAGATTCAGGCGAAGGGGTTCAGCCAGAACCGGATCTCCGATGTGAACGTTGCCTCTGGCGGCGTGACCAAGGTCGATGCGGTCCTCCAAGTAGGTTCGGTAACAGAGACCGTCACCGTTACGAGTGAGACGGAGTTGTTGTCGTCTTCCTCTGCGACGCTCCAGACGACAGTCGATCAGTCCACGATTGTGGATCTTCCTTTCCCGGAGAGGAGCACGCTGGCAGCGGTGTTGTTTGCGCCCGGCGTCGTGGGCGACGCGCAGGCGAATGACAATATTGGCTCTGAGCTGCCGAATGCGTATTCCGGCCCGATTGCTCCTGCGGCAGGATTGACGATTGGGGGCAGTCGCGAGGGCGCGAATCCGCAGCTTGTGGATGGCTCAGATCTCACGCTGGTGGGATATCCCCGCACCGGAGTCACGTTTTCGGGGGACGCAATCCGTTCCATTACAGTGCAAAGCGTTGGCTTGCCCGCACAATATGGGCGCTCGGGCGGGGGAGTGGTGAACCAGGCCTCCAAGGCGGGCACCGACCAGTACCACGGCGCTCTTCGCTGGCGTCACCGCGATCCATTCTTCGAGCTGGTTTCGCCGAACACCGGTGGAGCTCCTCCTGCGGAACACCTGAACCTGTTCACGATTGCGGTTGGAGGGCCGGTACCGCTTCCATTCCACAAGCATCGTACGTTCTTCTTCGCAGCCTTCGAGCCATTGCGCAATACAAACGGAGGCTATCAGCGCAAACGTTTCTTAACGCCGGATGAGTTGGCGGGCCGCTTCGCCAACAGCTACGACTTACTGAATACGACGATCCTTAAGAATCAGGGATATGCCGCGGCAGTGGCTGCTCCTCGCGCCGGTGGAGTCTACTACCAGTTCGCGCGGAATGCGCAGGGATTTCCGGTTGGCCCCAGGTTGCCGACGGCGCAGTGGGTTCAGGCTCCCAATAACGATATATCGGCTCTGGCGGCGCAAAACCTTATGACGAAGTATCTGCTCTCGATGCAGCCGACGCCGGATAAGCCGACAAAGTTTGCCCGCTTCATCTACCCCGACGGCCACTACGATCCTGACGGGATGAACGGGTTCGGCATCCGCGGAGTTACGACCAACGATAACCGTTACAGCTTCCGCATCGACGAGAACCTTACCGACAAGGACCGTATCTTCGTGAGGTACTCCAACGTTCCTGTTTCGGGTACGCGATACGACTACAACGGACCGGAGTCGCCCATGGAGACGATCGCGTCCGAAAGCGTCAAGTCCGACAATGTGGCGGTGAACTATGTGAGGACGATCTCTGCGAACAAGGTCAACGAGTTTCGCATGACGTATCTTCGCAACAACGATCATATCGGTCCAACGCCGGCATCGCTAGCGCAGGATTTCGGAGCTGCAGTAGGACTTCCTTCTGCAGTGAGGGGAGTGGGCATGCCCGGGTTCAACTTCAACAACAACCTGAGCAGGCTTGGCCAGGGGGATGCTTACGGAACCACCATCAACGAGAACTATGGCTTTGGTGATGACTTCTCCATCCTGCTGGGTAAGCACTCCATCAAGTTCGGATTCGACTATCGCGCCATGCAGTTGAACCGCTATGACGAAAACAACCTGTACGGCGGAAACTTTGCCTGCAACACGAGCCTGATGAACCAGGGTTCCACGGCAACCTCGTGCGTTGCGGGATACATGATGGGGCTCTTCGGAAGCTATACGGTCAACATCCCACATAACTACTACTACCGCTGGAAGTATGGAGCAGCTTATGTCCAGGATGACTGGCGCATTCTCCCGAAGCTGACGATCAATGTGGGGTTGAGGTACAACATCGAAACTCCAAGGATGGAGAAGTACAACTACCAGGGAAGCTTCGTCCCCTATGGCACGGGATCGCTGAATGGGGTGCCGGCGGCAGGAGGCTTTGCGTTCTCGGGAACGAATGGACTTCCCGATACGTTGTGGCCGATTAACTACGGGGGATTTGAGCCGCGAATCGGCTTTGCCTATCAGCCGAAGAATTTCATGACGGTCCGCGCGGCATACACGTTGATGCACACACCTCTTACCGGCCTGGGGAACAACATCGTTCCTAACCTGACGAGCGGCGCGCTGACGATTGGAAACAACGGAGCGGGTGGTGCAAATGCCGGCTCCTGGGTCAATCTCGTCACGAATCCGGTTGCTGCGTCCACTGCAGGAACGGCGCCTCCTGTCTCCAGCAACTTGCTGGAGAGCTGGAACGGGACCACTTATCTTCCCTCGATCAACCAGAGCAAGAGTGTCCCTTATGTACAGCTCTGGTCGCTCTCGCTTCAGTTCCAGGTCAGCAAGAACGCGGTGATCGAGACGGATTATGTCGGCCAGAAGGGAACGCATCTCTACTCGACGCCGGTTCCGATCAACGATCCTTCGATTCAGGTGTTGCTCGACAACATCAAGGCGAGAACGAACTTCAATATCACCTCGAAGGACAGGTGGGGAAATACGAGCAATGCTCTTCAAAAGTTGCGCCCGTATGCTCAGTTCAATGCGAACCCGATCTATACGGCGTTCGATCGCACGGCGGGGTCGAACTATAACGCTCTGTACATCACCGGCAAGCAGCGCACGAACTATGGGCTGACTCTTTTCACGAGCTTCTCCTGGTCCAAGTCTATGGACGATGCTTCGAGTGGCATGGGAGGGCCGGGCGATACGCAGCTCGACGTTTATGGATACCTCTATCCTCAGGGATACACCACCGTGGGAGATTATTCGCTATCGGCATTCGACGTTCCCGCGCATCTCTCGCTGGGCTATGTGTGGGATGTTCCGATCGGAAGAGGAAAGAGATGGTTCGCCAATACTCCGCGCTGGGCAGATCTTCTGGTGGGCGGATGGAATACGTCGAGCTCGCTTACGATGCAATCGGGTTATCCGCTGTCGATCGTGGCTGGCTCTGCGGGCAGGAGCTCGGGATACTTCTGCTCGAGCTCTACGCACACGCCGTCTGCGGCGGCCCCCGCATGTAACTACGGCGCAGCCTTGAACGATGTTTCTCTTCGTCCGAACCGTGTCCCGGGCGTTCCTCTCTTCAAGAAAGACTGGAAGAAGGATCCCTTCGGAACGTCGACTGGAGGAGGCATCATCAATCCGGCGGCCTTCACCATGCCGGGGTCGCTCGATGATCCGCAGTTCGGCAATCTTCCCAGGACACTGGGCGACGCGCGCAACCCAAGGAGCATCACGGCCAACGCGTCCTTGCGAAAACGGTTCGATGTGACTCCCGAGAGGGTGAAGCTCGAGTTGTGGACGGATGTGATTAATGTTCTGAATCATCAGAACTACTTCATCCAGAACAATAATCCGACCATTCATGGCGTCTTCACTACGATTTTGCCCGATGGAAGCGGGTTTAACCTCAATCCTCAATTTGGGACGGCAAGCGCTCTCGCGCCGGGACCACGCCAGATCAATCTGGGGATAGCACTTACGTTTTAGAGGAGTGATGAATGCGTCTGAGTGAAAAAGTTGCGTTGATTACCGGTGGTGCTTCCGGGATTGGGTACGCAATCGCTGAACGATTTGCGATGGAGGGTGCGAGGGTTGTGGTTGCCGATCTGAACCTTCGAGACGCCGAGCTTGCAGCAGGCAGGATTCAGGAGGCAACAGGCGGACAGGCTCTGGGCATCGCCATGGATGTAACGAGTGAAGATGCCGTGGAGAGTGGGGTAAGCGCTGCGGTCAGCAAGTATGGAGCATTGCATATCCTATGCAGCAATGCAGGTGTTCAGCACATCGCCGGCATTACTGAGCTTGCATACAGCGACTGGAAGAAGGTCACGTCGGTTCATCTGGATGGGGCCTTTCTGACGACGCGAGCGTGTCTTCGCCACATGTATCAGGCGGGGGAGGGAGGCTCGATCCTCTACATGGGGTCGATCCATTCGAAGATCGCTTCGGTCCTGAAGGCTCCCTATGTTGTGTCGAAGCACGGAATCCTCGGGCTCTGCCGTGCCGTCGCGAAAGAGGGCGCGCCGCATGGCGTGCGGGCGAATGTAATTTGCCCAGGCTTTGTCCGTACAGCACTCGTCGAGAGACAGATCCCGGAACAGGCTGCGGTCCTCGGTCTGACAGAGGAGGAGGTGATTCAAAAAGTCATGCTCAAGGACACGCTGGACGGGCAGTTCACGACAACCGGCGAGATTGCAGAGACCGCAGTCTTTCTTGCGGAGCAGAAGACCCTTGCCCTGACAGGGCAGGCTATCCTCGTCGGCCACGGGGCTGTCATGGAGTAGGCGATGAGTCGCAGGTGAAAAGCAATACAGGCAGAACAAAGGAGCTACAAAGATGCTTAAGCGGAGAATCTCCAAAGCAGCGGTTGCTTTGAGTCTGATGTGTGGAGCGGCGGCGTTCTCAGGGACGCCGGCCATGGCAGTTATTCCGGCCTGGGGAACAGGTGGCCCGAACTCGAGAACCGCGGACCTGAACACAATCTTCCAGGTGATGCATGCACGCGGCCTGACGCAGTATCGCTTGAACGCGAACCTTGCTGATGATACCGACTCATACGAAGTCCAGATGTTCAAGGACATGGTGGCGTTGGGCAAAACCTACGGCATCACCCTGAAGCCTATCCTGTTCACGCCATTTCAGTGGGGAGACCGGACCGACGGAGGCAAGTATCCGACGGGAGACCAGGCGGCTCTGTATCTGCAGGGTTACAACCGAACCTACAACTTCGTCTCCAATTTCAAGAACGATATCAACGATTGGGAGATGGGCAACGAGATCAATCTTATTGCGCGGGATTCAACCGGAGCCCAGTTGTACGGCAAAGGATGGACGGCCAGCGAGTTTGACATGCCCAGCATGAACGATTGGGCCTCAGTGCTGCTTGGTATGTCGGATGCCATCACCCGGATCAATGCGGAGAGTGGAACGCACCTGCGCAGAACGCTGAATACGACGTCGACCATGTTTGGATTTCTGGACTTCATGGCGTCGAAGAGCGTTCTCTTCGAGGTTATCTCTTATCACTACTACGAAAAATTCGGCACAAATCCGCACAACTACTGGGGTGGAGTCAAGCCGAACTTCGACCTCTTCAAGCAGCTCGCCACGTACAACAAGAGCGTTGTGTTCAACGAAGTAAACGCTGCCGAGATCTATCAAGCCACATACGAGAACCAGGCCGGCCAGCCCCTGACGGAGACCGGCTTCAAAAGCCTGAACGCCACGCTGAACTACCTGAACGACCAGACCGATGCCAACATCGAGAACGTCTGTATCTATGAGCTCCTGGACGAACCTGCCAAGCCTGCTCCTGAAAACCACTTTGGCATGATGTACGACATCAATACGCCCAAGGTGTCGCTCTATATCGAGACATACTTTGCTGGAGGAACTTTATCTTCGGCAGAGGCCCAGGAGCTGAGGAATCGGGGGTTTATACCTTAGGTCGCTCGGGGCATGGCCGGCGGGTGAGTCCTTCACGAAGGCTCGCCCACCGGCCGTGAGCCGGATTATTTCGCGGCGTCTTCGAGGAGGATCGATGCGCGGTTCAACGCTTCGGTAAGCTCGGCGAGCTGGGCCTGGGCCCGAGCAGCGTCAGGCTCGCTGATAGCCTCGTTGACCCCGGGAATCACAACCGCGGCATAGCCGGTGTACTCGCCCGGAGCGTAGATGGTGTGCTTGTACCAGGGGCGATGGGGAAGTCCCTGAGGACTCAGGAGAGCCGCTTCGGTATCGCGCAATGCCTTGTTGAGCGCGGCTGCATTGGAGGGAGGAGCGAGCTGCCGTGCACGGATGGCGGCTCCGGCGGACTCGAAGCGATGAGCGGACGACAGAGCGGGCGCGAAGTCGAGCGTCAGTTTGCCCGTCGTTGCATGCTTCTGTGCGGTCTCGAGGTAACCGACGATATTCTTGCCGTAAAGCTGATAGTCGTATGGAAGCACATCGGCGTTGGCCATATGCAGAATCTCGAGTCCGAAGACGCGTGCCTGCTGTTGCAGGTAGACGAAGCTGGGATCGGCAAATTTGATGAACCAGTTGTAGTTGTCAAAGGCGGAGTGATAGACGCCATACGGTCCTTCAGAACCGATGTCGGTCGAAGGTACGCCGAGATGCTGGATGAAGGGTGTGTAGTCGGAGCCGGAGCCCAGATCGCCGACGCGGACATCCTCTTCTCCGGCAGAGCCGTCATGGTTTGCGCCGAGAGTGGACGCATTGCGATTGGCGAAGTCTGTCTCTTCCTCGTTCCTCCACTGCTGGTAGACGGTGCCGCCCTTCGGTGAGGGCACCTGCCGGGAGACTTCGCGAACAAACTCCTTGAGCGAAGGAACAGCGGCGGCCTTGAAGTGGGGGCCCGCGACTCCAACGTCGGTGTTGAAGTAGGCGACGGCGTGTGCAAGGTGGCTGGCATGCTGCTCGGCCCACTCGGTCGAGCCCATCAGTCCTTCTTCCTCGGCGTCCCAGGAGGCGATCACGACGCGTCGCTGCGGCCGCCATCCCTGCTTGAGCAGCTCGCCGAGACCGTGAACCGTCTCGAGCATGGCGGCGGTTCCCGAGTTGGGATCGACGGCTCCGAAGACCCAGGCGTCGCGATGATTTCCGGCGACAACCCAATCGTCTTTCTGCGCAGAATCGGTACCTTCGATTGTGCCGACTACGTCCCAGATGGTGCGCAGCGCGGTGTCCTGTTCGAGGTGCATGTGAACCGTTACACGGCTGGTTCCGCCGACGTGGTAGGTGAAGGGAAGTGCTCCCTGCCATTCGTGGGGAGTGACCGGACCGTCGAGACACTTCAGGATGGGAGAGGCGTCCTTATACGAGAGAGGATTGGAGGGAATGGATGGCTGATTTCCCTTCAGCTCGCTGAGGGGGATTCGCTTGGAGTCCGGAAGATCGGGTGTTGAAGCTACGCCCGGAGTCTGCGGGTCGCCCGGATAGATGGGAAGAAACTGTACCGAGCCGCGCTGAACGCCGGATTCGGGACGGAAGGGACCCTTGGGATAGATGTCGCCGCGATAGTAGCCGTCGTCGGCCGGGTCGGAGTAGATGAGGACACCTTTGGCTCCATACTTCTGGGCGAGATAGACCTTCACTCCGCGGAAGTTGGAGCCGTAACGGACGAGGACGATCTTGTCCTTGACGCTGACGCCGAGGCTGGCCAGCTTCTTGAAGTCCGCGAGGTTGCCATAGTTGGCGTAGACCACCTCGCCGGTCACGTCGCCCGAAGGAGAGGATCCATTAAAGGCGGGGAAGATATTCGGGTCGTCCTGAAAGGGATCGCTACCATGCTTCTGCGGATCGACATGCTCCGCAGTAGGGCCTGTCATCAGCTTCTCGCCCTTGGCGTTGAAGGCTTCGATGGAGATCTTCACCGGCTTGTTGAGCAGCACCTTATAGGGGACGATCTGTGTTGCGAGGCCCGCAGCCTTGAACTTGTCGGCGACGTAGACGGCCGTGGCATAGTCCTGCTGTGAGCTGGCCCAGTGTGGCGAGGCGGTCAGGGTCTTGAGGTGCTCTCCGGCGAGCTTTGCGTCGGGCACTGGAAGGAAGGCTGCATCCCACTTGGCCTGTTGGGTAAAGTCCCGGTAGCCGAAGACCTGCGGGGTCTGGGCCGGAACGGCGAGGGCGGAGAGTAGGGAGCAGGCCAAAATCCAGGCAGAGCGCAAAGGTAACCTCTAGGGATTATTTAGAGGTTAAGAGTACAGCATTTCGTGCGGCACAAAGTCAGGTTCGTTGTCGCACGAAATGTAGGCATTGAAAGCTCTCAGGCGGCAACGGGCTGGCCGCAGAACTTGCAGCGGCGCGCCGCAACCGGGATATCGGAGAGGCATTCAGAGCAGGCCTTGGTCGTAGGAGGGACCTCGGCCGGTGGGGCGAACCTCTTCAACAGGTACTGGGTCGGCAGAACGAGGAAGAAGTAGACGACCGCCGCGATGAGCAGGAAGTTGACGATGGCGGTGAGGAACTTGCCGTACTCGATCGCTCCGTTGCCGACACGCCCGACCAGGTAGTCGAAGTTAGGTTTGCCAATGATGGCGCCAAGCAGAGGATTGATGATGTTGGTGGTCAGCGCGGTGACAATGGCCGTGAAGGCCGCTCCAATGATGACGGCAACAGCCAGATCCATCACATTGCCACGGAGAATGAAGTCGCGAAAGCCTTTGAGCATGTAGGTCTCCCTGAGAGTTCAAAAGTCACGTGCTTTGATCACGGCGAGTATACGACAAGTAGGAATGCAGAGTTATGCCGATCGCGTGAGCCAGAGCGCATAGGGGTAGAGGAGAAAAAACAGGATCATGCTGAGGGCCATCAGGTCCATGTAGAT
>DATHJA010000291.1:0-11773 GCA_035316475.1 Edaphobacter sp.
GGTGACGAGGTCTGATTTCTCGAGGGTCTTTACCGTGGTTCCGTTGATGATGCAGGAGACCTTATCGCCTTTAACCTGCATGGCGATCTCCTGGGTGACGGGCTCGCCTACGCCAGCGGCCTTGTGGACGGCGTCGTTCGCCTCGCGGCGGCCGTTGAGCTGGAAGGGCTCGGGGCCGAAGCCGCGGACGATGAAGTTGCCGTTGCCGTAGGCGGCGCAGTAGATGTAGCTCTGGTCAGCGGTACCGAGGCCGTTGCCCGCGATGACGATGCCGTAGGGATGTGGGTGGGTGTTGAGGTTCTGGAACTTGGGCTCGTTGAAGGTGGCCGAGACGGTGTAGTCGCCCTTGGCTACGTTCTTCGGGCTCCAGTAGGTGATGGCCGGTCCGGTGGTGACTTCGAGGGTTTTACCTTTTTCGGAGAGCTTGGCGTCTGCGACGGTCTGTCCGGCCTTCTCGGCATCGGCGTCGACTTTGCCCTCCCAGCCCTTGACGGTGATGCCACCGCCTGCGACCTTGCGGTTGGTTTCTGGGGTTTCCTGCGCTCGCATTGGGACGGTGAGGAGGCAAGCGATCGAGGCGAGTAGAAGGTAGCGAGATGCGGAGGGCATAGCAGAAGTTCCTTTCAAGTGAAAGATGCAGTCACGCCGTAGTATAAGCCGCTACTTGGCAGGCAGCGAATGGTGCTCGTGAACGATGCGCCAGCGTCCGCCAATCTTGCGGAAGCCCATGGTGAGACGGAAATCGAGCGGAAGTATCTGCCCGTCGGATTCGAGGCTGCGACAGTGTCCGGCGGCGGTCGCAAAGGCGACCTCGTCGCCTGCGTGAATCTGGATATCGTCGAAGTCAAACTTCACTGGCCTGGGAGCGAAGGCATAGAACAACTTCCATGTCTCCATATACGCTTCGAGGCCATGGGAGAGAAAGGGAGGTGGTACATCGAACATGAGGATCGCTGGATCGTGGTCCGCGCGAATCGCTTCGAAGTCCTCATCGCGAACTGCCTTTGCCCACCTTTGGATGATCCTAAGAAGCTCTGACTCGTCGGGTGTGGCGATTCGGTCCGCATTTGGCATGGGTACCCCCCTTCACGTTGCAATCGACAACAGATCGACGCTAGTGACACCTTAGTTCTAACGGATCGCAGAGTGTGAAAGGCAGTAAAAAGAGGCAGCTGATTCGTGACCAGCTGCCTCAAAAAAAACTGTTTAGAAAACTATGCGTTCATACTGACGGATTCCTGCGCCTTGAGCGCGTTCTCTTCCTTCTTGGCGCGCGCGGCCTTGTTGCGCTGGCTGCGGAGCTTCATGAATGCCTTGGCTTCGACGTAGAGGCGGGGGACGTCGCGGTTGACGACGGCCTTCCAGACTACGCGGAATGCAGCCTTGGGGCGGAAGTAGTATTCATCGTAGAACTTGTGCACCATCTCCATGACGTACTCGGTGGGAAGGCCGGGGTACTCGATGTGTGCCATCTGGTGACCGCCGCCGTCCTCCATCTTTTCGTTGGTGATGAAGTTGTTCTTCGCGGCGAAGTCGTAGAACTCGGTGCCGGGGTAGGCGTGAGCTACGGAGACCTGGATGGTCTCGCAGTCGAGCGTCTTGGCGAAGTTGATGGTGTTGCGGATGGACTCCCTGGTCTCGCCGGGCAGGCCGAGGATGAAGTCGGCGTGGATGATGAGGCCGAGATCGTGGCAGTCCTTGACGAAGTCGCGTGCGCGCTCAACCGTAGCACCCTTCTTGATGTTCTTGAGGATCTGCGGATCGCCGGACTCGAAGCCGACGATCAGAAGGCGGCAGCCGGCGTCCTTCATGGCTTTGAGGGTGTCGCGGTCGGTGGTGACGCGCGAGGTGCACGACCAGGTGATGCCGAGCGGCTTCAACTTCGCGCAGAGCTCGATGGTGCGGGCCTTCTGGATGTTGAAGGTGTCGTCGTCGAAGAAGAACTCCTTGACCTCGGGGAAATTTTCCTTGGCCCACTTCATCTCGGCGGCGACGTCGTCGCTGGAGCGCTTGCGCCAGGCGTGGCCGGAGAGGGTCTGGGGCCAGAGGCAGAAGGTGCACTGCGCCGGGCAGCCGCGGGTGGAGTAGAGCGCGATGTAGGGGTGGAGCAGGAACGGCACGTTGTACCTGGTGACGTCCATGTCGCGCTTGTAGATCTTGGTGGCCCAGGGCATGGCGTCCAGATCCTCGACCTGCGGACGGTCGGGGTTGTGCTGGATGACGCCGCTGGCGTCCTTGTAGGAGATGCCGAGGATCTCGTTCAGCGGCTTGGCGTTGGCGTACTCGACGACGGAGAAGTCGAACTCGCGGCGGCAGACGAAGTCGATGACGTCGCACTCGTTGAGGGCGCGGTCGGGGTCGGTGGTGACGGGAGGTCCGACGAAGGCGATCCGGATGGACGGATTGACCTTCTTGATGGCCTGGGCGAGGGCGTGGTCGCCGCTCCAGCCTACAGTGGAGGTGAAGAGGACAAGGAACTCAAAGCCCTTGGCGATCTCGATGGTCTCCTCGGCCGAGACGTGGTGCGGCGGAGCATCGAGCAGGCGCGAGCCTTCGAGCATTCCGGCGGGGTAGGCGAGCCATACCGGATACCAGTAGGACTCGATCTCGCGGGTTGCGGGCCAGCGGGAGCTGGCGCCGCCGTCGAAGTTCTCAAAGGAGGGCGGGTTTAGAAACAGTGTCTTGAGCGGCATGATCTTAGCCTCAATTTTATCATTCAGTTACCTGTTTAAGGGCACGGATTATAGGTTCCGCCTATGGTTCCATCTGGCTGGAGGTGGCCGTAACCTGATTGTTTTGATTGAAAAAGACGAGCCAGTACATGTCGCGCAGAGGATAGAAGATAGAGCGATAAATAAAGACATGATCGCAGTCCGGGGTGACAGAGGTGCCATAGGCGTCGCAACTCTTATGGATTTCCCTGGGATTGCCCATGATGCGGCGAACATCGGCTTCGGAGGATTTGGCGCGCAGAGCGGGGAAGTCGGCGTTGACGCGCGAGTCGTGCGCATAGCCCGCAGCGGCGGCGCAGATGAGAAGAAGTATGAGGGAGATGGCAGCAGTTGCCTTCCAATTCATGGCCGCTTAGATGCATGGATCTATAAAGGAGTGATAAAGGCGTGATGAAAGCAGGCCTGTTTCGTGGTCGGGGATGCTGAGCTTACTTCGATGTCCCTGAAGGGATCGATGACTTCAACCAGCCTTCCAGATCGCCGTTGGCGCGCAGAAGATCGATCTGTAACCGGCGCAACTGGAGATCCGCATCGAGATAATCGAGGTAACGGGCCCGCTCCTGGATGCGCGCGTTCTGCTCTTCTTTGGGAGTGACGGGCTGACCGCCTGGATTGCCGTCACGCAACTGTACGCGAACAACGTCGATCTGGTTCTGGGCAAGCTCACGCTCGAGCGAAGCGATCTGCTCGTGGGCTTGAAGCTCGCGAATCGTCGAGCTCATCTTATGGCGGCCTTCAAGGAATTGATTGCGTGCCTGGTCGGCTTCGCGGAGGCTCCGGCGTGCTTCGGCGAGCGATTCGCGGGCCTTGGAGTGTCTGGTGAGGTCGAGGATCGGGAGGGTGAACTGAAGCCCAACCTGAAGGTTGTTATAGTTCGTGAAGCTTCCGGGCTGGTAGTAGTCTGCGTAGTTGTTGAAGCTGGCGAGACGGCTGTACTGGATGCCCAGCCCGATCTGGGGACGGTACATCTTGCGCGAGTCGCCGAAGGCGGACTGCAGCTTGGATTCGGCGGTCGAGTAGGCTGCCTGAATCGACTCGGGCAGCATCGCGTCCTTCACGGGAGAGATCTCGAGCCGCTGGAGCGCGGGAATGCTCGCATGGTCCGTCGTCATGCCATCCGAGGGAAGGCCGGTGAGACGGGCAAGGTGATCGCGCTGGTTATCTGTGTCGTCTTCAAGCTGTATCTGGCGAAGCTGGAGATTCGCCGCTGTCAGCCTGGAACGGGTGAACTCGATCTGCGTGTCCTGGCCCGCGTCCATGCGCTGCTGGACGATCCTCGTCAGATCCGAGGCGAGGCCTGATTCTTCCTGGGCCGCCTTGAGCCGTTCCAGATCGGAGTCGAGTGAGAGGAAGGTGATGGCGGCGTCTGCCATGATTTGCTGCCGCACATCATTGAGGTTATGGTTTGCCGCTTCAAGCCCCTTGCGGGCGGCGTGAATGTAGTTTCGCTGGGACTGATCGAAGAGGAGCGACTGCGCGTTGACGTTGAACAGCGAGGGAGCGCCGAAAGGGAAGCCATAGGTGTAGCCCAGGCCGGATCCGATGCTCACGGCGGGGATATACACGTCCTTCGTCTGCGCGAGCATGGCGCGCGCCTTGTCGACCTCGGCCTCCGCGGCCTGTACCTTGGGGCTGTTCTTGAGGGCAAGATCGATCGCTGTGGTGAACGATATCTGGGCGGTTGCCGGCGCCGACGCCGCGAAGGCGCATGTGGCGGCGAGAAGATATCGTAGAAAGGTCATGCGTGCCGGAAGACTCCTGCCATATCGATTCATGGTATCGCGCTTGTCTTCATGCACCCTGCACCGCCTTTCGCGCAGGAGCAAAGTTGGAGGCCAGGGCCAGGGCCGCAGCATACTCCTGCTGGGCGCCGACTGTATCGCCGCGCTTTTTCAAAAGATCTCCCAACTGCAGATGGACCTTGAAGGCGGGCGCTTCGTCGGTCTTTGTGGATGAGGCAAGGTACTCCCGCAGGGCCTTCTCGACCAGATCGGGCCTTTGATGCAGGTCCGTCAGGATACTGGCGGCGTCCACGAGGGCCGAGGTCTTCCTGGAGTTAGCCTGCACGCTTGATTCCAGCGCTTCAACGGCCTTATCCGTCTCCGACTGCTGCTGGTAAAACTGACCGAGATCTACCCAGGCGTCCGGACTCTTTCCCGCAGCGATCGCATTTTTAAATTCGGTCTCGGCAGTGGCAGGATCGTTTTTCTTTTTGGCGATCATGGCCAGGAGGCGATGCGCTTTCTGGCCCGAGCGGGGCATGATCCGCGGAACCAGCGTCTGGGCCTTGTCCACTCCTCCTCCGACGATGCCGGGGGCTGCAACATAGAACTGCCCGAGATCGCTCATCGCCTGAACATTGGCGGGATTCAACTGAACTGCCCGTTCAAAGGCGGTATGAACCTTTCTGGCAACGCCGAAGGCGCTGATCATGTTGATCTGCGAGGCCTTCAGGCCATAGGCGCGTCCCAGCCACATCTCGGAGTCGCTATCCGAAGGATCGTCATGGACCGCCTGTTCGCACTCGCGAACGGCAGCATCGGATATGTCCTGGGCGTAATAGACGCGGCACAACAGCAGGTGTGCACGAGCGTCGTGAGGCTGGGAGGTGAGAGCCTGGTGAAGCATCGCCGCCGCCTCGTCCACCCGGCCCTGTTTCAACAGACCTTCGGCCTGCGCATTATCGGCAAACGCGGCCCCATGACAGAGGACGGTCGTAACTACCAATAGGACAGAGCGCGCATAGAGCGAGGGTCGGAGAAAGGCCATAGGCTATTCGACGATCTTTACGGAAAGACCGTTCGACAGGTCGCGGTTGCTCACTGCGTTGAGCGCGACGGTATCCTTTTCGCTCAAGCCGCTGAGGATCTCCACGCGCGTCAGGTTGAGCACACCGACCTGGACGGGAGTGCGAACCAGCTTTCCCTGTACCACTCGATAGACAAAGTCGCTGGTTCCTTCCGTATGCAGGGCCTCCCGCGGGATGCTCAGTACGTTGAAACGCTGCGAGACAGTGACCGTAACGGTGACGTTTGTATTGGGAAGAAGATCTTCCTGCGCGTCATCGACCGTGATGATGCACTCTCCCACGTTGCGGGTTCCGTAGGTTATTACGGTCGAGGGTGCGCGGCTGATGTGTCCATGCCAGATCTTGCCGGGCTTGGCGTCCCATACGATCTTGACGGCCTGGCCTGCGGCAAGCTCTCCGATCTCCGGCTCGTCGAAGTAAGCCCGCACCTGGAGACGATTGAGGTCGGCGACGTCCATCAGCGGCTCGCCCGCATTCACAAAGTCGAAGGCGGTGATCGGAATGGAGTAAACGGTTCCGTCCAGGGGAGAACGGATATTGGAGTTGTTGTAGGTACTCTGCGCCGCGGCGACCGAGGCGTGAGCGTCGTTCAGCTGCGCCTGGACCTTACTGCGGTCCGTGGTGCTGTAGCGATCTGTCTGCCGCTGCTGCACGCTCTGGAGCGATGTATTGGCGGAATCGAGGCGCTGCTGGGCGGAGGCTACCTCGCCGGCTGAAGCGGCTCCCTTCTGCTGAAGCTGGCGAAGCGATGCCAGGGTCTTCTCCGCCTGATCCTTCTGCTGCTGTGCCCGGCTGAGGTCGGCGGCCATGGAGAGGCGTTCCTCCTGGGTGCCGCCCTGCTGGATATCGTGAAGGCTGGCCTGCGCGGTGCTGAGCCCGGCCTTTGCCGTCGCCAGCTTCGAAACCGCGTCGGCATCCTCCATCCTCAGGAGAAGCGCTCCCTTTTTCACCTTCTGACCCACCTGAACGTAGACCTTCGTCACCACGCCGGGAGTCTGCGCGTGGGCCTGAAAGGCCTCTACAGGCTCAACCCGCCCGTTGGTGGAGCTGGTTCGCAGCAGGTTCTGATGGGTGACGGCCGCGACGCGTACTTCGATTACGTCGCGGGTAAACGTGCGAATTGCCATAAATGCCAGAGCGACGACTGCAAGAATGATTCCTGCGAGCGCGTAGGGATTAAGTCGTCTTGTCTCGATTGTCGGCATCCCGAAGGGTCAGTATATAAGACGCCGCACACCCATAAGACGATGCGCAAGAATTACTTCTCGATGATGAACCATGACGCGCACCGGCTGGCAGTCCGTCCACGTCAGAATGTTCGAGACGGCTGAAGGTCGACCAGCTCCAGCTCGAGCCCCACATACCAGGCGTTGCTCTTGGCCTTGAGCCGGTAAGCGATGTCGACCTTTGCCCCCGCGGCAAGTCCGATGCGCTGGCACAGCTCGGACCAGAGCACACCCGAGCGGCTCCAGCCCAGGGCAGCGAAACGGGAGTTGGCCGAGGCGATCTCGAGACGCACATGCCTTTCCTTGAGGATGCGGACGTCGGTGGCAAGCGTAACGGAGCGGGTGACGAAGACGGGCTCCCGGTTGCCGATACCGAAGGGAGCGCACCTCTCCAGCCAGTCGTAAAACTGCGAATTCAGCTCGTCAAGCCCGACCTCGGCGTCGTACTCGAGCGCGGGAACGAGCATTTCGTGCTGGAGAGCGGTACCGCTGTGAAGCTCCATGCTCTGGCGCAGAACCTCGACATTTTCAGAGGGAAGGGAAAACCCCACTGCGTGAGCATGTCCGCCGAAGCGGGTGAACAGGTTGCCGTTTCCGTTGTGCACGGTAGTCAGGGCGTCGAGCAGGTGATATCCGGCGATGGACCGGCCGGAGCCGTGAGCCTGCCCGTCTTCGTGCGTCAGCACCAGAGCTGGCCGGCCGGTGCGGTCGACGATGCGGGAGGCGAGGATGCCCAGGACTCCACGATGCCACTCCGGATCGTCCATAACGAAACAGGTGGCAGGGAAGTGCCCGTCCTCGCCGCGCACGGCGGACAGACGCACGTCGATGGCCTCAAGTGCCTGGGCCTCGGTGGCTTTTCGGTCGTCGTTCAGACGGTTAAGTTTGCCGGCAAGCTCGCGTGCGAGCTCCATATCACGGGTAAGGAACAGATCGACCACGTCGCTGGCGATATCCATACGGCCCGCTGCGTTGATGCGCGGCGCGATCCGGAAGCCCACCTCAGTCGCCGTCGGGGGACGGTCCGGGGGGATCTGCGCTACCTCCATCAAGGCGCGCAGGCCGGGCTGTACCGGATTGCGCAGCTCGCGAAGCCCCAGAGCGGCGATGACGCGGTTCTCGCCCTCGAGCGGAACGGAGTCGGCGATGGTTGCGATGGCCACCAGCTTGAGGAACGAAGGGACCAGGGTACGCTCCAGACGCTCGCGCTCGGCCTCGTTCGCGCAGGAGGCACGCAGGATGGCATGGGCCAGCTTGAACGCCACGGCCGCTCCACAGAGCGATTTGAAGGGGTACGGACAGCCAGGCTGTGCGGGATTTACCACGGCGACCGCGTCGGGGACGCCCTGTGCCTCATCGGGAAGGTGGTGGTCGGTGACGATGAGGTCCAGCCCCAGGGCGCGAGCCTCGGTCGCGGCGGCAAAGGCGCGAATGCCTGTGTCCACACTGATGACCAGGCGGATGCCCGAGGCGACCGCATCGGCCAGCACGCCAGTCCGCATGCCATAGCCTTCGCGGATGCGGTGGGGAACGTGATAGCGCACGATCGCGGGAGCGTCTTTGGGGGCGCAGCGCTCGATGGCCGTCTTCAGCAGCACGGTGGCGGTGGTTCCGTCCACGTCGTAGTCGCCGTAGATCAGCATCGGCTCCGAGTTGCGGATAGCGTGCTGAATGCGCTCGACAGCGGCCTGCATGCCGAGCATTCGCATGGGGTCGATCAGGTCGTCGAGCGTGGGGGAAAAGAACGCTCTGACTGCGGCCTCGTCCGCGAAGCCGCGTGAGACCAGAAGCTGCGCGATGCCGCGGGGGCAACCCGCTATGGCCATCACGCGTGCAACCGCCGTCTCGTCGAGGCTGTGCGCCGCCCACTCCCGCTGTACTTCGATATGGCTTGAGAGCAACGTCCTGCCCGCCTGTGTTCTACTCTTCGTTTTCGTGGTCGTCTACAACGATGCGGCCAAGGTCGGTGACTGTCTCCATGAGGTCCTGAAAGCTGTCGTACCAGTCCGTGGCTACTTCAAAGAGGAACATCACGCCCTGGTGAGCGAAGCCCAGCTGCAGGTAGCCGATCTTGCCTACGTGGCGCACCAGCTGCTCGGCATCGTCGATCTCCGGAGAGTCGTCCTCGGGATACATCTGGTCACGGATCTGCTCGATCAGCGTGGCGATGTCCGACTTTTCGAGCACGGCTTCGCTCATGGTGACAAACGGGGCTCCCGAGGCCTTGGCCAGCTCGACGAAGTCCTTCCAGCCGTCGGGGTTCTCTTCTTCGAAGAGCACAGTAGGGACCTCGTCGGAGACGTAGCCGTTCATTCTGCGCATGCCGTGGCCGGCGATGAAGGCCACCATGTCGTCTTTGAGCGAGATGAGATTGTCGGGATGCATCGAGAGGCTATTGTCTCAAAAACCATGCCCCGGCGGACACTCCTCCAAACCGGGCTCCTGTGCATCCTTCCACATCCTGTGGAATCCAACGAAGATGCCCGTCTTAAGCACCATGTCTTTATCTGCACCAACGAGCGCGACGAGACAGCCTCGCGTCCCAGTTGTCTTCCCCGGGGAAGCAAGAAGCTGAAACCAGCTTTTAAAGATGCCATCAAAGAGGCCGGTCTCAAGCACAAGGTTCGGGCCAATGAGTCTGCCTGCCTGGACCAGTGCGAGCACGGCCCGGTGGTGGTCGTCTATCCCGAAGCCGTCTGGTACGGCAATGTGCATCCACATGACGTCGAGGAGATCGTCCAGGAGCATCTCGTGGGAGGCCGTCCGGTAGAACGGCTGCGCCTGCCCGAGTCCTGCATCAATAGCGACCACTGCCCTCATAAGAAGTAAGGAACCCTCAGCGACTCATCGACATCCGCATGATATATTTGACTTAAAGTCAAATGATTTTCTCTAAAGATTACGTAGGCTATCTGGCGCGCCAGACCATAAAACAGCTCATAGCGCAGAAGATGATCCAGACCGAAAAGCAGGCGACCCTCGATGAACGGGTTTCGGCTGCCATGGTCGATGAGCTCTCGCTCGAGGACCGGATCAACGACGAGGTCCGCGTCATCCTCGAGGCCTTCCAGGAAGACATGCGCAAGACAGGCGCGAGCTATCCGGAGATGTTCAAGAAGGTCAAAAACGAGCTGGCACGCAAATACAAGGCGGTGCTGTGAGAATCTCCCGCGATAAAGTCAACAAGCTTGCCCACACGGTGGCCGATACGCTGGCCGAGATTCCGGAGTGCGACTTCCTGGAAGACCGCAATACGATCCGCCAGGAGGCCCGCAAGGCGCTCGAGAGGCTGTTGACCGAGGAGACGAAGATCGACGCGGCGGCGCGGCAGAAGATCGCTTCACAGCGCAAGATCATCCTTGAAGGATCGCAGGAGTGGGACATCCTCTATCGCAAGTACTACAACGACGAGGTCAAGAAGCTCGGCCTTTAGGGCCATACAGTTTTTGCGGTCCTCGGTTTTTGGGATATAATTGAAAACTGAACTGGAGAGAATAACCTCCTGCGGATGTATGATTCTGGCGTTATGGTGTAACTGGTTAACACGTCGCCCTCTCAAGGCGAAGAGTCCGGGTTCGAGCCCCGGTAACGCTACCAAATCCATCTGTTGTTGATGCCTTTGGCGCCATGGTGTAACTGGTTAACACGCGGCCCTTTCAAGGCTGAGAGTACGGGTTCGATCCCCGTTGGCGCTACCACTCCACACAAGACTTCCGATGCGAATGAAGGCGAACATCTAAAGATCGTTACGCTTCATCTGCTTTACAGCGTAATCGCAGGCGCGAGCCGTCATCGCCATGTAGGTCAGCGACGGGTTCTGGCACGCTGACGACACCATGAAGGAGCCATCGGTGACGAACAGGTTCTTGATGTCGTGTGCCTGGTTCCAGCGGTTGAGCACCGAGGTCTTCGGATCGTTGCCCATGCGTGCCGAGCCCATCTCATGGATGCCCTCTCCCGGGGCTGAGGGTGAATTGCGCAGCGCGATGTCCTTTGCGCCGGCGGCATCCAGCATCTCCGCGGCCGTCTGCTGAGCGTCCTTGAAGAGCGCCAATTCGTTGTCGCGCCACTTGCAGCTGATCTTCATGGCGGGGATGCCCCAGGCATCCACCTTGTCCTTGTCCAGCTCCATGCGGTTGTCGGGATTCGAGAGGCATTCGGCGAAGCTGGCGAAGGTGAAGTGCCACGGTCCCGGCTGACGCAGCATGTGCTTGAAATCCGTACCGAAGCCAGCGGTTTCACTGCCGCGGCCCCAGTCGTCGCGTCCGCCCCCGCCCTGGAAGCCGTAGCCGCGCAGGAAGCCGGGGTGCTTTTCCTTGATGTTGCGGAAACGAGGCACGTAGATGCCGTTGGGGCGGTTGCCGATCTGCTCGCGATCCTCGTGGCCGGGAATGATGCCGGAGGCGCCGCTGCCCATCATGTGGTCCATCAGATTGCGTCCGAGCTGGCCGCTGGAGTTTGCAAGACCGGTCGAGAACTCCGGCGTCGCCGAGTTCATGAGGATACGCGCCGACTCCAGCGTCGAGGCGCAGAGAAAGACAACCTTCGCATGAAATTCGACCGTCTGCTTCGTCTGCGCGTCGATCACACGCACACCCGTGATGCGTCGATTCTTCGCATCGAAGATGAGGCTGTGCACGACGCTGAATGGCCGCATCGTCAGCTTGCCCGTGGCCTCAGCCGCAGGCAGCGTCGAGTGCAGGCTGCTGAAATACGACCGTGTGATGCAGCCGCGCGCGCACGGTCCGCAGTAGTGGCAGGCTGCGCGGCCGCGGTGAGGCTGGGTCAGGATTGCCGTCCGTCCGATGGTCAGGCGGCGTTCCGGAAACTTCTGCGCGATGACGTCGCGCATGTGTATCTCGGCGCAGTTCAGCTCCATCGGGGGCAGAAACTTGCTGTCCGGCAACTGCGGAAGGTTCTCGGCCTGGCCCGAGACGCCAATAAAGTCCTCCACGTAGTCGTACCAGGGCTCGACGTCCTTGTAGCGGATGGGCCAGTCGGTGGCG
>DATHJA010000292.1:0-5287 GCA_035316475.1 Edaphobacter sp.
GCCCAGTCCGGACAGCTGCAGGACAACTCGATTTCCGCCGGTGAAGGAAACATTCCCGTCTCATGCCGGCAGATCCGCTCCATGACGCCCTTCGATAGTCGTCCCTGAAGAAGCTCGACGAGAGAATCGATCGAGCCCGAACAATCGGTGCAGATCGATCGCCAGCGCGCTTTGTCAACCGGGACGATCTTCAGGGCAACGGTGTAGATCTCCGATCCGCTCACCTTGGCCTCGATCGCACCCGCCGCAATCTGAAGATCTATTACCGATCCATTGCGCACATAGGTTCGCCCGCGCGGCAGGCGATTGGCAAAGTCGCTGTATTGCTCCAGATGGTCGCACCAGGCTTTGCCCCAGAAGGTTTTCGCTATGGCGCGACCCTCGATGACCACGGGAGAGACGGAATGCCCTCTCTTTCGCAGGCTCTCCATCTTCTTGAGCGCCTTGCGGCGCCGCTCGGTCGCAGACACATACGGCTTCCAGCCCCAGCCACCGTACATCGACTAAGCCTCCTTCATCGCAATCTGGAGATCGAGACGGACCAGCTTGAGCAACTCCTCATCCTTCAACTCGGTAAGCACTCGATCGGCGCCAGCTTCGAGCAGCCCCTCCGAGAGGCTCTGCTTGGATTCGATCAACTGATCGATCTTCTCCTCCACCGTTCCCCGGCATACAAACTTGTGTATCAGCACGTTCTTCTTCTGTCCAATGCGAAATGCGCGGTCCGTGGCCTGATTCTCGACGGCAGGATTCCACCAACGGTCGAAGTGGACCACATGCGAAGCGGCCGTGAGGTTGAGGCCTGAGCCCCCAGCCTTCAAGGAGAGCACAAAGAAGCCCACGCTCTCGTCCTCCTGGAACCGACCGACAAGTTGCTGGCGCTTCTTCACCTCCGTCTCCCCATGGAGAACCAACCCGGGACGCCCGAAGATCGTGGCGAGAAAGCTGGCGATGGGAGCCGTCACCTCGCGAAACTGGGTGAAGACCAGCATCTTTTCTTGGCGCGCCGCGATCACCTCGGCGATCTCGCGCAACCGGGCCCATTTGCCGCTCTCTTCTTCCACCCAGGCGCCATCTCCCAGCCATTGCGAAGGGTGATTGCATATCTGCTTGAACCGCATCAGGAACGACAGTACCATTCCCTTGCGCGCTATGCCGGAGGCGTCGCTGAGCCGCGAGGCAAGCTCGTCTACGGAATCCTGATAGAGCACCGCCTGCTTTCGGCTCAGTTGGCAGAACGCCTTCACTTCGATCTTTTCAGGCAGGTCGGAGATGACCGTCTTGTCGGTCTTCAGCCGCCGCAGAATATAGGGTCGCACCAACTCGCGAAGTGGCCCGTAGGGGTTGTGAGTACGATCCGCCAGGCGGTTGGAAAACTGCGTAAACTGCTTCGCCGAGCCCAGCAACCCGGGATTGATGAAGTCGAAGATGGACCATAGATCGCCCAGGCGGTTCTCGACCGGTGTGCCCGTAAGGGCGAGTCGCGATCCTGCATTCAGTCTCTTGACTGCCCTGGTCTGTTTGGCGGCAGGATTCTTGATCGCCTGTGCTTCGTCGAGAACAACCAGGTTCCATCCAGTCTCCATAAGCCACGGAATGCGGAGCAAGGAGCCGTAGCTGGTCACCACAACATCCAGATCCTGCAATCTCTCATGAGTCAGCCCTTTCAGTTCGGAAGCTGGCATCAAGGATGGATGGGCAATCAACAGCTTGAGGCTTGGGGCGAACCGCTCCGCCTCGGATGCCCAGTTGGCCAGCAACGAAGCCGGCGCCACAAGCAGGCTTGGTCTTCCCTTCCCCTGTCGCTTCAACACCAGCAACAGGGAGAGTACTTGAATCGTCTTGCCCATCCCCATGTCGTCCGCCAGGCATGCACCCAACCCCAGCCCGGTCAGAAGGTGCAACCAGCGCACGCCAATCTGCTGATAAGGACGGAGCGTCCCTTGGAGCGCCGGGCCAACCTCGATCTTCTCCAAACCCTCCTGGCCGCGCAGCCCCTTCAGCGTCTCCGCCAGCCACGGCCCCGCGACCACCTGGGACCACTCTGTTTCGACTTGCCCGGCATCCTCCTCGGTCCCGGCGACGTTGGCCCCGGCGAGCATCCGCATCGCATCCCGAAAGCTGAGGCCATCTCTTTCTGCCCTGCGCTCCACCTCGCCGAAGTGCTCGATCGTCTGCTGCAGCCGTTCGCGGTCCACTTCCACCCAGCGCCCGCGAACCAGCGCAAGGCCGTTCGATCCGGCAAGCAACTGTTCTATCTCGCCCTCGGTCAACGCCTCGCCATCGAGCACCACCTCCATCTGGAAGTCGAGCAGAGCATCCTGGCCCACCTTCGATGGAGCGTTGCCGCCGATCCTTGCCATCACCCGCGGCCGCGCGGGCCGATTCCCTCTCCATGCGGCCGGCATGCGCACCACCACGCCGGCGCTCTCCAGCCGCGGGACATCGCGCAACATCTGCATCGCCTCCCCCGCCGTCCAGCGCAGCGGATGGAAGATCTCTCCCGCGTCGATCATGCTCTTCAACCACGGGCAATCGCCGCCGGCCCGCTGCACTGGAAGCAGCAGCGACAGCAGACGGCCCTTTTGAGCGGCGCCTGCATACTCCCGCAGAGCCTGCCCCAGCGGAAGATGCTGAGCTTTCGCCTGCGCCGACAGCCGCGTCGTATAGGTGGCCAGAAAGGCGAAGGGCGCGTCCTCATCGTTGCGGTTCTCGGCAAGATTGAAGTGCACACGGCCGACCAGGTTCCACGCGGGATTACGGCGCTTAAGGAAGTCCTGGACCTCGCCTCCGAACTCGGACAACTCGCGGCGAAAGGCGTTATCCAATTCCTGCCATAAGGCATCAAGCACCGTCGGCGTAAGATACTCCGCTCCGTTCATCGGGGGTACGCTCAGCACCAGCGAATCCAGCTCCGCATCGGTCGGCGGCGGAATCGGTCCCTTCGCCGACGCGTCCGCCAGATGAGGCTCAGAGCAGAGGCGCGTCACATAGCGCGCACTGAACTCCCGCCAGTAGGAGAAGACCGCGGGGATCGCCGTGCCCGCCTCTGCAGCCCCAAGCTGCAGTAGTCCATGCCCCGGTCCTCGCGCGAAGGCGTCCCGCAGACGTTGTCCAACTTCCGAATCCGTTGCGGCGGCGGCGTTGTCCTCAACGAGGACGAGATGGCCGTGCGGGGTGAGCGTTGGAGCAAGAAACATGGACGCCATGCAAGATTCCTATGAGTCGTTCGGATGTCAAGCTGCAAATCTGTCTTCGGCCACCGACCGCGGCGGCCTTCACAACCCAAGAAGATCGTTCACGGCGACTGCAATCTCCTGCTGCGACCCAAGATATCGCTCCGTGGTCTGAATCGAGGAGTGCCCGAGCAGAAACTTGATCTGCTCGAGATCCCCGCCGTTCTTCCTACACACTTTCGCGCAAGTCCGGCGGAGGTCATGGGCGCCGAAGTGTTCGATCCCGATTTGCTTCGATGACTGTTCAACTACCGACCAGACCGCCCAGTCGCTCAGCGTGTCGCGATTCACTTTCCCGCTCTTCGAGACCGAGCGCAGCAGCCGGCCTTTGGCGATCCCGGCCACAGTCGTCCAAACATCGATGCCCTGCTTCACCCAGACCGGGATGGCGACGGTGCGGATGCGCCGGCCCTTGCCCTCGAGGTCGGCCAGCACCCATCTGCCTTCCCTTTGCTGGATGGTCTCGACGTCGAGCTCGGCCAATTCGTTCCGCCTGAGGGCGCAGCCGACCAGCAACGCCAGGATGACATAGTCGCGCTTCCCTTTTAGGGTCGAGCGGTCGGGGACGGCCAGGAGTTCTTTGGCCTGCTCGCGGGTCAGCCAGTTCCCGATCCTGGTTCCCTTCTGGCTGATGTTGGGGATGTCGGTCAGGCTGGCCGCCTCCTCCTGCCCGATCATGCCGGCGCGCCTAGCTTCGCCCACCATCTTGCGCACGGCCGAGAGCCGGACGTTTATAGGGGAGGGCGAGAGCGACTCCATGCCCGCCCGCCACTCCATTAATAAGGACCGGGAGAGAGGTTGGCTGGCACAGAAGGCGAACAGATCGTCGAGGGCTTTGGCATAGTTGCGCTTAGAATGGGGCGACGGGATCGCGTCGAGGGTCATCTTGCGAAGCCTGGCCTGGGCCGGAGTCAGGGCTAGGGGCTCCGCCTCCCTGCTTTCCGGCGATACAGGCGCCAAAACGAGCAAATTGGTCATGCAATGATTTTACCCCTGACAATTTCCATTGTCGTGGCCATTAAATTATGATTCTAAAAGACTTACTTCAGGAAAATACGTTTGCAAACTTTGTCAGTTCCGGTTAGGCGATTGGCCTTGGCACCCCGGCGATCGTCCTTAAGCCGCAATATCTAGACGAGGGTTCAGTGCAATCCAGTCGTCGACAACTGAATTGAGCTATGTAGCACTGACCGAGCCGTCTCTGGTTTAGCACCGCCGACGAGATCCTGCTTCAACTGACTGCCTCCAAACCATGCTGCTCGATTCAACTGGTTTGAATCGGTGGGCAAACGTCCTAAAAAGGTCCAATAAAGTAAAGGGAAAAATGCGGGCGATGCGTGGTGTAGGGTGTGCGGTCCGTACCATGCAATTTCAATGAGTTGCGTTACGTTGCCGAAATGGCATGGAAGAGATCATCGGACTCGTTCTCACTGGATGTAGTCCATTTTCTGAGATTTACATTCCAGCCGGAATCGCGCAGAGACTACTAAGGGTCCAATAAGAGAAGCCTGCTCGCCTCTCGCCTCGCCTCACTTCTTAAGCACCCCTGATTGTCCCCCTGACTTCAACGGGCTGCCCTGTTTCGGTCGTTACCCCCAAACGGTCCACTGAGTCGCAACGCCTCTCCGCTAGTTCCTTTCGACAACATGGCCCACCGTCTCGACTTCTGATCGAAGCCAGTTGCGCCCGCTCGGCCGCTAGAAAACGCTTTCGAAGGAAGCGTTCCCGGCGAAAGACACGGGCCGTTCGGTCCTTCCCTGCCCTTTCCCCTCAATTCCCTCGCGCTCGCTCGCATTTATCCGCTCATTTGCGCATTTTCGTGCATTTGCGAAGACCCTCTCCAGCGAGTTGTAGCGCTGACAAGGAGGAACTTTGACTTCCCTAAGACCTTTGAAGTTCGAGAAGAAGTCCCGTGACCACGAGACGATCTTCCTGAATCACTACGACTGGCTGCTGGACTGGGCCAAGCAACTTACCCAGGGCGCTTCTGAAGAAGCCGAAGACCTGGTGCAGGACCTTTACGTTCGGTTCGTGCAGATGACGTCCGGTCC
>DATHJA010000293.1:0-2942 GCA_035316475.1 Edaphobacter sp.
GAGAACGCTTGAAAACTGGTGGGTGATTACATCACGGGCTCGCGCTCGCGCCACAAGATCGGCTTCGAGCACTTCCTGGATCGACGAGGGAGCACGGCCTGATGTCTGCTGCAACACCTGTTCTATTGTACGCGGAATCCCAAGGAACGGAATCTGTCCCTCGAGGAAGGCAGCGACGGCGATCTCGTCGGCGGCGTTGAGCGCAATGCAGGCCTCCCCGCCGGTGGCGGCGGCCTCGTAGGCCAGGCGCAGGCAGGGGAACCGCTCGAGGTCGGGGGCGGAGAAGTCCAATTGGCTCAATGCGGTAAGGTCGAACTGAAGGCCCGGTGCCGGGGTGGCATCGACACGCTCGGGGTAGGCCAGGGCGTAGAGGATGGGCAGCCGCATGTCGGTCACGGAGATCTGGGCGAGGATCGAGCCGTCGATGTACTCGACCATGGAGTGGACGGTGGACTGGGGGTGGATGGTGACGCGGACCTGTGCCGGGGGCAGCGAGAAGAGCCGGCAGGCCTCGATGACCTCAAAGCCCTTATTCATCATCGTCGCCGAGTCGATGGTGATGCGTTGGCCCATGACCCAGGTGGGGTGCTTGAGGGCCTGAGCGGGTGTGATGGTCTCGAACTCGGCGAGTGGGGTGGAGCGGAAGGGGCCGCCCGAGGCGGTGAGCCAGATCTGGCGGACCTCGCGGGCAGCGCCTCCGCGCATGCACTGATGGACGGCGTTGTGCTCGGAGTCGATGGGGAGCAGGGCAACGTTGTGCTCCTTCGCCGCCGCCATGATGAGCTCGCCGGCGGCGACCAGACACTCCTTATTGGCTAAGCCGATGGTCTTGCCGGCCTTGATGGCGGCATAGGTGGCGTCCAGCCCAGCGACACCCACGATGGCCGAGACAACGAAGTCGACCTCAGGAAGGGTAGCGACACGGATGGTCCCCGCTGTTCCATAGACGACCTCGATGCCACGGATGTCGGCCGACTTGAGACGCGATTGGAGCTGCGCGGCCAGCTCTTCGGTGGCGATCGAGATGATGCACGGACGCCAGCGCACACATTGTTCGAAGGCTGTGTCGAGATTTTGTCCCGCTGCCAGGGCGATGGGCTGGTAACGATCGGGGAAGGATTCGCAGATGGAGAGAGTGGAGGTTCCGATAGAGCCGGTGGAGCCGAGGATTGCGAGCTTCTTCACGGATTCTATTTTCGCAGATCGGGCGTTTTCCGGAGAGTGACGTTCGGATTTTCGCAGGGCAACAAGATTTATTCTTCTGGACGCAGTTCGATGGATCCGACTCCTGCGTTGACGGTGATCTTTCCATCTCCCTTGCCTCGCAGGGCCTGCTTTGTTGCCATTCCGAGGTGGGTTGAGGCTCCACTCTGCCTGCGGTCATGAACGTTACCGATGCCGACATTGGTTTGCAGCTCGGAGTACTCCTCGTCGCCTCGCAGGTAGAGCGTCACATGCCCGACTCCTACATGAATCTGGCGATCGCCGGGAATTACATCGCCACGGATGGCCAGATTTCCGGTGCCCAGCGTGATGGAACTTTGCAACGGCGTGTTCGACGGAATACGCAAGGTGATGGAAGGGGATAAGTGTTTCGGATATGCCAGGGAGACGATTGTCTTGTGGTCGTCAGACTCGATCTGCCTTACGAAGGTGGTTATATCTGAACCGGGAGCCTTTTGAAGCGATATGTTCAAGTGAAGACGCTGGTCCTGAGAGGGGAGAATGCGAACTTCCCCGGCGCAGATTTTGATCTCCAAGGTCCCTTTCGCGTGGAAGTCCCGTTCGAGCTGCAGGTGCTGGGAGTCCTTCAGGTCACCCGCGATGGAGCGATATGCGGAAACAGGTGGCTCCATCATGCACGTATCCTCGTTCTCGGCCTGCGTCTGAGCAGCAAGGTGATGGGGGTGACTGAGGGCGAACAGAATCAAAACCCAAAGGAGTCGATAGGCAGACCCTGGCTTCACGCGCAAGGGGACTGATAGCGTCATAAACGCTGTTACGAAGAAGATACGCTCCAGGTTCCGCGTGGATCAGAAGCGGCCGAAGCCGAAGTAGTCCTTAAGGAGCAAGGCGAACCAGAGTACGGGCGCGGCCACCAGAAGGGCGTCGATGCGGTCGAGGATGCCGCCGTGACCGGGGAGCATGGTGCCTGAGTCCTTTACCCCGGCTCCACGCTTGACGGCGGACTCCAGCAGGTCGCCGAGCTGGGCGGCGATATTGACGATGGCTGCAAGGACCAGAGTCTGCCAGATGGGTTCGCTGATGTGGAGGGTGAGATTGCCGCGCGCCGTCAGACTGTCACTGACCCAGAGAACGAGGCCAGCGGCAAGTAAGCTGCCAGCGATGGAGGCGATTGAGCCTTCCCAGGTTTTTCCGGGGCTGAGGCGCGGGGCCAGCTTGTGCCTGCCGAAGGCCTTACCGATGTATAGCGCGGCGATGTCGCCGGACCAGACCGAGACCATCAGGAAGAGGATCAGAGCCGGGCCGTCCTCCTGCTTCCACAGCAGTGGGATCAGGGTGAGAGGGTAGGCGATCCAGAGAAGGCCGAAGAGGCCCTGCGCGGTATCCGGGAGAACCTGGATGAGAGGTGCGCTGAAGCCGTTCCAGGCGAAGAGGGTGAGCGTAAGCGCGCTGAGGACGGGAAGCTGCGCCTCCACGGGGAAGTTGGGCAGGGTGACGACGAAGGCCAGCGCGGTGCCAAGGGCCATCCACCAGACGGGAATGCGTAGCCGGACTCCATGGGACTCGGCGCCAACGGCGGCGAGCTTGAGGTATTCGTAGGCAGCTAACTCCGCGATCAGGGCGGCGGCGAGGGTAAGCATCCAGAGCTGGCCGAAGAAGATCAGCGCGAAGACGGCAACAATGAGCACAGCAGCGGTCAGAATTCGCTTCATGGAGGGCCCACTCAGTATATCCATATCCCCCAGAGAATCAGAGAG
>DATHJA010000294.1:0-3030 GCA_035316475.1 Edaphobacter sp.
CGGACCTGGCGGGGTTGGCGGGATTACGTCGCGTAGGACCCGGCACACGTCTCATTCTAGCATCCGGAACTCCACTCCCAAAACTCCCCTAAGCCATTCATTCCCAACCGCTCCCTCCACCTGATACCTTTCCTTCATGCGGTTGGTCCTGCCACTTCTCCTTATCGCCGCACTCTGCCCCAGCTCGCCCGCCCAGGATGTCCACGTCCGCGTCTCCCCCGACATCAAGACTGGCATCGAGGGAACCACCTCCTTCCCCACCATCCAGATGGCCATGGATCACCATCCCTTCGCTGGCCCCGGCAAAGATGGAAAGCCGGGCCGCGTCTATATAGAGATCTCCCCCGGCATCTACCACGAGCGTGTCATCGTCACCCAGAACCACGCCAACATCACCTTCATCGGCTTAGGCAAAAACCCTGAAGACGTCGTCATCACCAACTCACTCAATGCGAAACAGGCCGGCGGAACCTTCTTCACCGAGACCGTCCGCGTCGACGCGCCCGTCTTCGAGGCCGACAACCTCACCTTCGAAAACACTGCCGGAAACACCGGCCAGGCCGTCGCTCTCGCCATCCGCTCCGACCGCGCCATCATCAAGCACTGCCGCATCCTCGGCCATCAGGACACGCTCTTCGCCGACTACGGCCGTCAGTACTACCTCGACACCTACATCGAAGGCACCGTCGACTTCATCTTCGGCAACGCGCAAGCCGTCTTCGATCATTCCGAGCTACACGAACTCTCCCCCGCTTACCTCACCGCACAGTCCCGAACCTCAGCCGAACAACCCACCGGCTACGTCATCCTCAACAGCCGCGTCACCGCCGACGATGCTGCGCTCGCCGGACATCACTTCTTCCTCGGTCGCCCCTGGCGTCCCTACTCCCGCGTCGTCTACCTCAACACCGAGCTCCCCGCGACCCTCGCTCCGGAAGGATGGAACAACTGGAGCAAGTCCTCCAACGAGCAGACCGCCTTCTATGCCGAATTCGGCAACACTGGGCCCGGCGCCAACCTCTCCACGCGCGTTCCGTGGTCCCACCAGCTCACCTCGGCGCAGGCCAACCAGTTCCTGCCGCAGAACTTCCTGCGCGGTAAGGACAACTGGAACCCCCTCGCCGAGGCGGCGGAGCTGCCCTAACCAGAGGAAGGCCGGGGACAGCGAAAGATTGGCATCGCGCCACGCTCCGGAACATCTAAAAATAAGTCGGGGCATACCGCTGGCCTGCCTCTCTCCTGCCGTTTCAAGGAGGCTCGGATGGCAACGACCTCACCACGAACCATCGGCACTCATCGCGTTCCACCCCTGCGCGTCAACTCACCTTGCAACTTCGTTCAGGCGCTGATGAAGCTGCAGCGCGCAACGCAGCTCATCACCTCCACCCTCGATCTCGAGCCCCTGCTCGACCGCGTGGTCAACGACATCGCGGCCTCGATCGGCTGCGTCGAGGTCTCCGTCTGGCTGCGCGCCCCGGACAGCGACCAGATGGTCCTCCAGGGCGTTCGTGGCTGCACCGTCTACAAGAAGGGCGCTCGCCTCAAGATCGGCGGCGAGGGCATGGTCGGCTATGTCGCCGGAACCGGGCAGATGCACTACGCCCCCGATGTGACGGTGGACCCCTATTACATCGCCTGCGAGCCCGAAACCCGCTCCGCCGTCAACGTTCCCCTGAAGGTCGACGGCGAGGTCATCGGCGTTCTCGGCATCGATCACAAAAAGACCCATGCCTTCTCCAAGGACCAGTTACAGCTGTTCAAGGCTCTGGCAGGACATGTCGCGATTGCGATCGAAAATGCGCGGCGCTTTAAACACGAGCGCCAGCAGCGCGAACGCATGCAGAGTGACGCAGAGGAGGCACGAGCCATCCAGCAGGCACTCCTGCTGAAGGCGGTTCCCCTCGTCCCGGGATTCGCGTTTGAGACCGCATGGCATCCGGCCCGGGTGGTCGGCGGCGACTGGTTCGACTTCATCGACCTCGGCGAAGATCGGTACGGCATCGTACTGGCTGACGTCTCCGGCAAGGGAATGGCGGCGGCGCTGCTCATGTCTGCCACGCGGGCCATCCTGCGCGCGGTGGCGAAGCTCGACACCTCACCCTCCCAGACGCTGATGCGGCTGAACCAGACTCTCTGCGAAGACTTTCCCCTGGGCAAGTTTGTAACGATGATCTACGCCGTGCTCGATGCCCGCTCGCGCGAGATCACCGTGGCCAGCGCCGGACATCTGCTCCCGCTGCTCATCAACGGGGAGTGCAGGTTCCTTGACATCGACACCGGCATGCCGCTGGGACTGGGTGCGTCTTCCTACCCTGAACACGTCATCAAGCTGAATCCCGGAACCAGGCTGCTCTTCTATACGGACGGAATCACGGAAGCCATGAACCGCGAGGAGGAGGAGTATGGCCCCTCCCGTTTGCTCGAGCACTTCCTCCAGCCGGATGCCTGCATCGAAGGGCTGATCCAGGAGGTACAGCTTTTCGGGCACGCATCCGACCAGGCCGATGATGCAACCGCATTGCTCATCCGCAGCCGCTAACCCCGTCTGTCAAACCCTGCACTACCCTCCATCTCTGGCGTCGCAATGCAGAAGCGGCTACACTTCCTGACGTAGAGGAAGGAAGACCATTGCTAAATCGATTTTCCAGACGTGAATTCGCGAAGCTCTTCGGCTCCGCTGCCCTTGCTCCTGCCGCACTCCCCGCGCTTGCAGAGGCAGCGCCGCAAGCCACAGGCCCCGACGGCCAGACCTCCGCTCCCGCTGCCCACACCTTCCCGCAGGGCTTCCTCTGGGGATCGGCCACCGCCTCCTATCAGGTTGAAGGAGCCGTCAAAGAAGATGGCCGCGGCCCCTCCATCTGGGACACCTTCTCCCACACCCCCGGCAAGACCAACAACGGAGACACCGGCGACGTCGCCAACGATCACTACCACCTCTACAAGCAAGACATCGTCCTCATGAAGGCCCTCGGCCTCCAGACCTACCGCTTCTCCGTCTCCTGGACGCGCATCTTCCCCACCGGAACCGGA
>DATHJA010000295.1:0-7601 GCA_035316475.1 Edaphobacter sp.
ACCTCTGTCTTCCGCGTCGCCAGCTTCGGCTTCAGCTCATGCGATACTCCGTGCAGAAAATCTGTCAGATGATCGATTGCACTGATCCCCAGATACGGCATGCTGCCATGCGCAATCCGTCCATGCGTCGTCACCTTGAACCAGTACACTCCCCGATGCCCCAGGTAGATATGATTGGTATCCGTTGGCTCGGTGATAATGACAAAGTCGTTCTTATCTCTTCCTAGCCATCCCTGCTTCGCAAGGTAAGCCACACCTGCAAAGCCGCCGCTCTCTTCGTCCACACTTCCGCTCTGCTCCACCGTGCCCCGCAGCTTCAGCCCCGCGCGCCTCACGGCTTCAATCGCAAAAATCGAAGCCGCGATTCCGGCCTTTTGATCAGAGACTCCGCGGCCATACATCTTTCCATCCTCGATCGTTGCTGCGAAGGGATCGCGCGTCCACCCATCTCCCACAGGAACCACATCGAAGTGCCCATTAAAGTGGAGAGAGGGACGCAGCACCGTCCCTTCCATTCGGCCAAACACATTCACTCTCGGATTAGCCGGTGTATGCTCCTTCATTCCTTCTGCAGAGATATAACTCGTCTCATAGCCGAACTTCTTAAGCTGGTTGCCGATCAGCTCTGCGCCCTCTCGATACACCTCGCCCGGGGGATTCACCGTTGGCACGCGAACCAGATCCTGAAGGAACGAGATCATCTCCTCCTGAATCAGGTCCACGTTGCTACATATTGCGTCATGAATCTTTACTGATACTTCCGTTGCAGCCATTCGATACCTCGGGGGAGAAGAGCCGAAGCCCTCTCTGTTTGTGGACCACCCGAGAAAGATCGTGCATATCCCGGACGATCGGGATTAGAAGCCATACTTGAAGGCCAGCTGAACAACACGAGAGTCGTTGCCGACCGTAGATGTAATGCGCCCGAACGTCGACGCACCAAAGGTCAGCCCCGGCTGTGCAAAGTGCGCCTCGTTGAAGACATTGAAGACTTCGAATCGGAAGTCTGCGTGCTGGTTCTCCGTAATCCGGAAGATCTTGAAGATCGACATATCCGTCGTATTGAAACCCGGTCCCACAACCACGCCGCGCGGCTCATTACCCGACTGACTATTATCAATCTTCGATCCAATCGTGGGCAGCGAGAAGCATGATGTGTTGAAGAACGTCGCGCTTGTCCCTACATTCCTGTTCGCCAGGTTGTTCGGATTGCATGTCATGTTCGGCCGGAAGGTGAGCGACTGCGCCGTGGTCACCGAATTCACGACCGTAAAGGGATTGCCCGACTGCACCTGGAAGATGCCGTTCAGCTGCCATCCTCCGATCAGCAGCCTCTCCACGGCTGGCTTGCCGATCAAATTCGGCAGCTCGTAGCCGAAACTCAGCACGAAACGATTTCGCGTATCGAACAACGAGTTGCCGCGCTCTCGCGCCAGTGCCGTATCGATGGAATTATCATCCCCGATCGTGACCGGCAGGATCGGCCTGGAATCATTGCCGATGTTCAGACCCGATACATGGTCGATCGAACGGCTCCATGTATACGCGGCCGTCGCAGTCGCGCGATGCCAGCTGCGGAGCGACATACGCGCCTGCAGCGAGTCATACCAGCTCTTCGCCGCCGAAAATGTCGGTCTGGTCAGAGCAAATGCCGGAAAGACCGCGCGTGTGCCGGCAGCATAGGCATTCGTCGCGCTGGTCGATGGAACAACGTTGGTTGGGTTTACTTCGATGAAGATCGGAAGCTGCTTGGCATTTGTTCCCACATAGCCCAATTCAAAGCCGATATTCTGCGTGAACTGATGCTCTATGCCGAGGTTGTAGTGCTGGATGTTTGCAGCCTTGTAAGTGTGCGGCAAGGTCCACCCGATAAATGTCAGGCCGGGAGGGAATCCCACCGGTCCTGAGGTCGAACCTATATATGGATTAGAAAAGTACGTCGGGTTCGCCGAGCCGAGAGGACGTGTGTTCAGGTCGATCTGCTGCAGCGGCTGGAACGGAGGCGCCAGAGTACCGTTCTGGAAAAAATCGCCTTGACCGGGAATCGTATCGAAGTAGATCCCATACGCCGCACGGAGGACTGTCTTGCCGTCTCCCGCGGGATCGAAGATCGCCGCAAGACGCGGAGAGACGTTATTCGTATCGGCATAGTAGGTTGCAGCCGGAGTGTTCACGTCACCTGGGTAAACCAGGCCCACAGGAGCATTCGGCTGCACTGTGGACTGCTGGCCCGGATGTAGAGCAGCAAGGTGCCCCTTCGCTTCGGTATAAGGCAGGTTCACCTCATACCGTGCACCGACCACGACAGTCAGCTTAGGATTGATGCGGAACTGATCTTGAGCATAGCCGGAGTACGTCCAGGACTTGCCACTCATCGCCGGATCGCCAGAGCCTTGCTGGAAGGTTTGCGGTAGTCCAAGATAAAAATCAGCGAGAGCATTCGTCGTGAAGAAATTGCCGAATGTAAACGCGCCGTTAGGCCGGTTGATATAAAGCAGACCGATTCCCTCGCGTCGCACCTCGCCACCGAACTGGAAGGTGTGTTTTCCTGTTGTCCACGTAAAGTCGTCCGAGACAGTGTCCACGCTGTTGGTACGCGAAGCGAACGGTTGCTGTGCGTCTCCCTGCGTAAAGAAGCCCGTCACAGTTACATTCGGCAAGCCCTTCGCTACGGGATTGGTCGAAGTAAAGCCATACCCTGCTGTCGCCAGGTCGAGGCCGCTGGTCGCGTTAGGAGTACCGTTGATCCACTGTCTCGCATAACGGACAACGTTGATCTTGTTTGTACCAATCAGCCACGTATCCGAACCCATTGCATCCTGTAGGGTCATGATCTGCCGGTTGCCGGTCGGTGCAAAGTTCGAGGGCGTGATAGGACCGAACAGGTTCTGATGCGATCTCATATAGCGCCCCAGCAACGAATGACTGCCCATCTTGAAATCAGCGCGAACTCCCCACATGTCGCGGTTATCGATATTTGGCGGAGAAGCCTGATAAAAGCCATTCGGGGTGTTCGGCAGAGGAATGTAGGTGTTCAGCAGATAGCTCGTCACCGGGCTCACGCGAGAAGGATCGATTCTGTTCGGCGTTCCCTGGTAATTGAATTGGGTCCTCGTTACCGGATCGATGATCGCTCCCGTGCAACCCGCCTGAGCGACCGCGGTGCATCTTTGCCCCGTTGTTGGATTGACATAGCTCGCCGAGAAGTCGCCGCTGCGCTCCGCTGCAGTCAAAACCCGCTGGTTCAGCACATTGCTCGTAGCGTCCTTCAACCGAAATCCCTCATAAAAACCAAACACAAACAGCCGGTCGCGAATAATCTTTCCTCCAGCCGCCCCGCCAAACTGGTTCTGCTGATAGTTCGGCTTTGTCGTCGAGAAGAAGTTCTTCGCCGCCAGCGCCGCCTCGCGATTGAACTCCCACACGCCGCCATGCCAAGTATTCGTGCCCGACCGCGTCACAACATTCACGACGGATCCCGCGCTCCTTCCATACTGCGCATCGTAGGAGTGCGTCATGATCTTGAACTCCTCGATCGCATCCGGAGGAGGCCGCATCACAAACCCGCTGTTGAACGAATCGTTATTCGGTGCCCCATCCAGCAGAAAGCTGTTCGACTGGTTCCTCATGCCGTTCACATTGAAGCTGCCCGTCGTATTCCCGAAGCCTCCCGGTGTCGCATTGCCGTTCGCTCCACCCAGCGAAGCCGGTGCCGCAATCACTCCCGGAATCAGCGTTCCGAGCTGCGCAAAGCTTCTCCCGTTCAGAGGAAGATCCACAACGGCCTGATGATCGACCACCGTTCCCAGCGTCGCATTCCCCGTCTCCACCAATGGAGCCGCCCCCGTCACCGTCACCTCTTCCACCACGCCGCCGACGGCCAGGTGTACATCCACGCGCGACGTGCCGTTCACCTGCACCAGAACCCCGGCCACAAGCATGGTTTTGAACCCTGTCGCGGTTACCTTCACCTGGTACGTCCCTGGATTCACCAGCGGAAACAGGTAGATTCCCTCACCATTGGTGACCGCTGAACGAACCTCTGCTGTCGCAATATTCGTCAGCTCTATCTTTACCCCCGGCACCACCTGCCCGCCGGGGTCAGAGACCACACCGCTGACCTGACCGGTCGCCTGAGCAAACATCGTCCGTGGTCCACATAGAAAAGTTGCCATTATCAGAACGGGAAGGAAGCGGCCCCATGCCGCAAGCAACAATCTCCGGGAACGAAATGCAGATGCCTCACGCATAACAACCTCCAGTCAAACCAGATACAAAGAGGTGTAGCTTATGCACTCCACTCGGGAGTACATGAATAGCATGGTGCTTTATACGACGGGATTGTGGAGACAATATACTGAGACAATCATATTGTCAACGATCTGTATACTAGTTACGAAAATCTCAATACAATTCCCTGAGATTTGCCCCGTATATCCTTACTGAACCGGTTGCATAGCCGGATCATAGCTTCCTCCGTGGAGTCGCAATGGAAAGCATCGTAGAACCCCTTTACCGCAAGCTCCGCCAGGACATCGTCGAGTGCGAGCTTACCCCAGGACGCTCTTTCTCCGAGGCCGAGTTCGGACGCCTCTATAGCGCCAGCCGCACTCCCGTTCGCGAAGCCTGCCGCCGCCTCGAACATGAAGGCCTCATCCGCATCATCCCCTTCCGTGGTTACATCATCGCTCCCCTCTCCGTCGCCGAGTTCCACGACCTCGAAGAGATGCAGCTCATCTTCGAACCCGAAGCCGCCGCGCTCGCCGCCGAGCGGGCCAACTCCGAAGAGCTCGAGGAGATGAAAAATCTCGCTACCTATGAATACCGCGTCGGCGACCGTTCCAGCTACCGCGAGTTCATTCAGAAAAACTACCAGCTCCACACCCTCATCGCTCAATCCACTCGCAATAAAAGACTCTATGACGTCGTCTCCAACATCCACATCCGCCTCATGCGCTTCTTCTATCTAGGCCTTCCCTTCGACTCCTACGGCCCCGCGCTCGTCGCCGAACACATCAGAATCGCCGATGCCATCTACGCCCGCGACGTAGAAGAGGCGCGCTGTCGGGCCAGAGAGCACATCCGCATGGCCATGGATCGCAGTGCAACCCTCCTGATGAGTGCCATCCGCTTCGGTGAAGCCGTCTTCGACTCCTCCAGCTCGCTCGACGGCACCATCCCCAATACCCGCTCCCGCGCCCGTCGTATTTAAGCGCATCGTCGATTCTCTTCAGGATCGACCAACCTTTCACTTGTGAAACCGCACGGAGCCACCATGTCAGAGCAGCTCACCTCGCAACAAGTCATCCAGCTCACCAAGGACCACAACTACGGAACCTGGCGCAAGCAGAAGTTCTGGAACCCCAACCACCTCGTCTCTGCCGATGGCTGCTACTTCACCGACGGCAACGGCAAGCGCTTCCTCGACTTCTCCTCGCAGCTCATGTGCTCCAACCTCGGCCACAACAACAGGGCCGTCATCGAGTCCATTAAACAGCAGGCCGAGACCCTCGCCTACGCCGCGCCCTTCTACGCCACTACTGCGCGCGCCGAGCTCTCGAAGCTCCTCCTCGAGGTCCTGCCCGAGGGACTCACCAAGTTCTTCTTCACCACCTCCGGCACCGACGCCAACGAGGCCGCCTTCAAGATCGCGCGCATGTACACCGGCAAAACCAAGATCATCTCACGCTATCGCAGTTATCACGGCTCCACCTCCATGTCGATCGCCGCCACCGGTGATCCGCGCCGCTGGCCCATGGAGCCGCGCGGCAAGGGCCAGGGCATCCTCTTCTCTCCCGAAGTCAACTGCTACAACTGCCCCCTCAAGCACTCCTACCCCGAGTGCGGCATCGCCTGCGCCGACTACCTCGACTACATGATCTCCAACGAAGGCGACGTCGCCGCCGTCCTCGTCGAGCCTGTCGTCGGAACCAACGGTGTCCTCATCCCACCCAAGGGCTACTTCAAAAAACTCCGCGAGGTCTGCGACAAGCACAACGTCCTGCTCATCGCCGACGAAGTCATGAGCGGATGGGGACGCACCGGCAAGTGGTTCGCCATCGACAACTGGGACATCAAGCCCGACATCCTCACCACCGCCAAGGGCATCACCTCGGCCTATGTCCCCCTCGGCCTCTGCGCCACCACGCAGAAGATCGCCGACTTCTTCGAGGACAACTACTTCGCCCACGGCCACACTTACGAGGCGCACCCCATGACCCTCGGCCCAGCCGTGGCTACCATCGGCGAGATGCGCCGCCTCAACCTCGTCGACCGCGCCAACGAGATTGGAGCCTACCTCGGCGAAAAGCTCAACGCCCTCAAGCCCAAGCATCCCTCCATCGGCGACGTCCGCGGCATCGGCCTCTTCTGGGCCGTCGAGCTCGTCAAGGACCAGAAGGCCAAGACACCCTTCAACACCTGGCAGGAAAAACTCGACGGCAAACCCATCCTCGTAGAGCAGATCGCCGCAAAGATGCTCGGCGAAGGCGTCGTCATGCAGGCCTGGATGAGCCACTTCGTCCTCGCCCCGCCGCTCATCGTCGAAAAGGAAGACATCGACAAAGCTGTCGCCGCCCTCGACAACGCCCTCACCATGGCCGACGAGGCATTGGCCCAGCCTGCCACCGCATAGCTTGTCGCTCCTTACGAGAGAAACAATGGCGCAAAGAAGATGTGTCATCCTGAGCGAGCGGAGCGAGTCGAAGGATCTGCGGTTTATCAGATGACGTCAGAGCCGGGTAATGGGTGCCCCAGGTCTCGATTCTGAAACCTGGGTTGCATCGAGCAAAGCTCGACCGCTTGCTTAAGGGCACGGCTTCAGCCGTGCCAATTCCATTACGTCACAGAAAGCGGCTTCAGCCGCTGAGGTACAGATCATGCCACCCATGAAATCTCTCACTGCCGCCCTTCTCCTCCTCTCTTCTCCCCTCTTCGCGCAGATGCAGATGACGCACTCGCACGAGTCACCCGACACCCGCCCCGTTCCCATCGTCCACGGCCTCGGCAACTCCAACCACCCCATCCACACCGGCAATCCCGAAGCCCAGCGCTACTTCAACCAGGGCCTCGACTACATCTGGGCCTTCAACCACGACGAGGCCCGTCGCTCCTTCCAGAAAGCAGCCGACCTCGACCCCACCGCCGCCATGCCGCTCTGGGGAGTAGCCCTCGCCGTAAGCCCCAACTACAACGACATCGACATCGGCCACGCCCGAGCCCAACAAGCCCTCGCCGCATTAACAAAGGCCAGCTCCCTCGCCCAGACCCAATCCGAGCGCGACTACATCCGCGCCCTCTCCTCCCGCTACAGCGGAACCGGCGACAACATCGTCCACGGCGAACCATACGCCGAAGCCATGAAGGCTCTCGCTGCCAGCTATCCCAACGACCTCGACGCCACCACCCTCTACGCCGAGTCCCTCATGGATCTCAACCCCTGGAAGCTATGGAATCCTGATGGCAGCGCCGCACCGCATACCGAAGAGATCGTCTCCACCCTCCAGGCCGTCCTCAAAAAAGATCCGCACCACGTAGGCGCAAACCATCTCCTCATCCACGCCACCGAGGCCTCCCCTCATCCCGAGATCGCCCTCGCCTCA
>DATHJA010000296.1:0-8161 GCA_035316475.1 Edaphobacter sp.
ACTTTATCAGCGGCCGCCTGCGCTACTCCTGACCGATGGCGAGAAAACCTATGGATGTGTGACGAGCTTCCGGCCATAGGTGAGATTGGTGAAATAAAAAATGAACGGTTTTGCTGTGAGGCTGGTCTTAGAGGGTGAGAGTGGATCAAGCGCATGGACCTGACGGCCGAGTGGACCGAACATGAGCCGGACGAACAACCTGCCGTGAGGCAGGACGAAGGTGCCGCCGAAGACGGGTTCACAGCGGTGGTGGAGCGTCAGTCCCGCACCATGTTCCGCGTGGCTTCGAGTCTGCTGCGAAATCCGTACGACGCCGAGGATGCCGTGCAGGAGGCGTTCCTGAAGCTGTATCGCACCGGCGGCTGGAGACGCATGGAGAACGAGCGATCGTTTCTGGCGCGGACGGTTTGGAGAGTGGCGCTGGACCGCCTGAAGGCCGTGGGCATAGCGCAGGACGTGAACGGAATGGAGATTGCGGCCTCGGGGAAGTCTCCCGAGGAGCGAGCGGCGGAGGGCGATGAGCGCGAGCTGCTGCGGCAGATGATCAACACGCTGCCGGAGGATCTGCGCAGGCCACTGGTGCTGTCGGCGATCGAAGAGATGACCTCCGTCGAGGTCGCCGTTGTTCTGGGTATTCCCGAGGGAACGGTGCGGACCCGGGTGATGCGGGCGAAGGCGGAGCTGAAGAAGAGATTCGAGGCCAGGAAGGAGGTGCAGCGATGAGGAACGATATGCCGTTCGAGATACTTCTGGATTCCGTGCTGCACGAGCAAGCGAACCCTGGGCCGTCCGAGGGCCTTACTCAGAGAATCGTTGACCTGTCCCGGACAGGTGCGGTCTCGGCTGCGATGGATGGGGCTGTGGATGGATTGGTGCTTACTGAAAAACTTGCGGTGGAAGGGACGCTTGCTTCTCTCTGGAACGGGGTGCGCGATCTGCTGTTTCCGAAGAAGCTTCCTCCGCTGACGCTTGCGTCGACGCCTATTCCGGTAGCCGACCGCATGGCGGTGGAGAGGGAGTACGCCTCGACGGTGTATGCGGTTGCGGCGCATGCGATGGCGATCTTCCTGATTGGATTTGTCGTGCGGGCGCAGATCCGGAAGATGGATGAGGTGCAGAGGCCTGTCCGCGTGGTCCAGCCGGTGCTGCAGATTATGGCGAGGGCGGCGGGACATAACGGTGGGGGAGGAGGCCAGCCGGGGGAGGCTCCTGTGAGCAAGGGTCGGCTGCCGAAGCTCGCGGACCAGCAGATCGTGCCGCCATCGAAGCCTCCTCTGCTGCCGCCGAGGATTGCGATCGCCCCGACGGTGGTGATGCAGGCGATGACGCTGGCGGATAACGTGATGCCGAATGTGGGAATGCCGAACTCGCCGGTGACGGGCGTCTCGATAGGGGACGGCAAGGGTACGGGGATTGGCCCGGGCAACGGGCCTGGGGTTGGTCCGGGCACGGGGGGAAATACGGGAGATGGCTTGAGGCGCGTGGGCGGCTCGGTGAGTATGCCGGAGGTGATCTATTCGGTAGAGCCGGAGTTTTCGGAGGAGGCGCGGAAGGCGAAGATCTCGGGGGACGTCACTGTCTATCTGTGGGTAGATGAGCGTGGGAACCCCACGCACATCCGTGTACTCCGCGGAATGGGGATGGGATTGGATGAGAAGGCGGTGGAGGCGGTGAAGCAGTACCGGTTCAAACCGGCGATGGAGAATGGCAGGCCGGTGAAGGTGGAGATGTATGTGGTGGTGAACTTCCAGATCCTCTAGCACGGCTTATCTATTCCATCTAGTCTTACATTTGATATTATGTAAGACATGAATGGATCAATTACTACCATTAGCACGAAAGGACAGTTGGTTATCCCGGCCAGGATGCGCGCTGCGCTGGGGATTGAGCCGGGCGACCACGTGGCGCTAACCCTGGAAGATGGCGCGATTCTCCTCCGGCCTGTTTCGGAACGACTGGTCGATGAAACGTGCGGGATGTTTGCAGGTACGGGATCTATGACCGATGAGCTGCAAAAGGAACGCAGGTCGGCCAGGTGGTGATCTACGTTCTAGATGCAAGCGCAATTCTGCGTTATCTGGATGGAGAGGCAGGAGCCGAGCGAGTCAAGGTCATCCTCAAGGAACACCTTGCGGATAAAAACAGAGTCGTAATTTCCGCGATTCATTGGGGTGAGGTGGCAGGAGTCGTCAGGAAGCGGCACGGAGAGGCAGGGATGCATGCAGCGATTTCCAGGCTCTCGGCATTTGGATTTGAGGTCGTTCCGATAACAGCAGAGAGAGCCGTGCGGAGCGCGATCATCAAGATTGACTGGAAGATTCCGTATGCTGATGCCTTTGGAGTTGAACTGGCGGGTGATTCTTCCGGGCATGTTCTGGTGACTGCCGACTTCGATGTGAAGCCAGCACAGAAAGATGTGCGGATCGAGTTTCTGCCCTTGAAGAAGAACCTGTAACTTCGGGCATTGCGAATAGAATCGAACTCGCATGTCGACTGTCGTTCGCTCTTATTCGAAGATCAACCTTGGCCTTGCGATCGGGCCGTTGCAGCCGGATGGGTTTCATGGGTTGACGACCCTTTACCAGACGCTGGAGCTGCATGATCTGGTGACGGTCTCGGCTGTGCGGTCGGCGGCGACGAAAATTTCGCTTACGAGCAACGATAAGCGGGTTCCTACCGATGGCCGGAATACCTGCTGGAAGATGGTGGAGCGGGCTCTGGAGCGGATGGGGGTGGCCGCTGAGGTGGCTATCTATATAGACAAGCGGCTGCCGGTGCAGGGTGGGATGGGGGCTGGGAGCGCGAATGCCGCAGCGGCGCTGATTGGGCTGGAGCGCGAGCTGGGTGCGGGGCCGGATTCAGGAGGCTTGACGGGCGCGGAACGGTTGCAACTGGCGGGGGAGGTTGGGTCGGATGTGCCTCTGTTTCTGCTAGGTGGGTCGGTGCTTGGGCTGGGGCGGGGCGAGCAGGTGGTGCCGTTGCCGGATATGCCTTCTGTTTTCTGCGTGATGGCGATTCCGGAGGTGGGGGTTTCTACTCCGCAGGCGTTTCGGGACTGGGATGCTTTGGCGGAACAGGGAACCTCAGGGGCTAAAGCCCCTTCTATCGCTGACTCTGACGGCACGGCTGAAGCCGTGCCCGTAACGAAACGGGATGCACCCGATTCATTGACTCCCCTCGGCAAACCCGATAGACTAAATGAGTTGAGTCTTGCTCTTGCTGCGCTTTATGCAGAGCCAGGCACTTCCGGTATCATTCGTGGCTCGCACCCTGGAAACAAGCAGGGAGGCTCTGAAGGAACTCAGAGTAGCCAAGAGAATGATCTGGCGGAGAATACCCTTCTCTCGCTTGTCCGCACCGGGGTTGAAAACGACTTTGAACGAGTCGTCTTTCCTGCTTATCCCTCCTTGCGTGAAATCAAGCGTCAACTGATGGGTACCGGCTCCGGAGCTGCGTTCTACGCTGCGCTCTCGGGTTCGGGTTCGGCTCTGTTTGGACTTTACCGGTCCGAGACGGATGCACGGCAGGCTCAACAACGCGTCCAGAACGCGGGAACCAAGGCCCTGATGACGAAGACCTTGCCCCGCAGCCTGTACTGGACGAGAATGTTCGCAGGGTGACCCGGCCGCGGGAAACAACACGGTCGAATTACTGGGCGATCGACTAACGGTAGGTCAAGTGCCTTTGACGCACTTTGTCTAGGTTCGAATCCTAGTCGCCCAGCCAGAAGTCTTTCGCCAGCGAAGAGAGTCAATAATTAGGGATTTTGCGGCAGCAACTGGCCGCGGAAGTAAGACAAGATCAGGATTCCTGCGGCCCGCAGAACAAAACAAAGAACGGGCCGGAAAAAGGGATCGGAAGTTTTGAAGGACAGTCTTAGAAGTTTCAAGGGTTCGCAACAAGGATTTTTGAGAAGAACACGGAGTCGCAACAAGGCTCCGTTGAGACGAAAGCAGCAGGAACTATTCAAGGTCAACCAACCTGGAGGTTTCAATCGTGAACGAACAAGACGCGACTGCAGTTCTTTCCCCTATACAAGGTCAGGTTGAGGAGGCAGAAACCAGCTCCCAGCCTGCACCGGTGCTCTCCGACAAGGGTCAACCCGGCGGACAGACGAAGACAGCGGAGAAAAAGCGCGCTCCGCGACAGAGTGAGAATAAGCGCATGAAGATTTTTTGCGGATCCTCGAACGTTCCGCTGTGCGAGGAGATCTGCAAATTCGTTGGAGTTCCGATGGGCGAGGCTCGCCTGCAGCGGTTCTCTGACGGAGAGGTTCACTTTCAGCTGCTCGAGAACGTTCGCGGTACGGACGTCTTTCTTGTGCAGCCGACGTGTTTCCCGGTGGATCAGCATCTCGTGGAGCTGCTGATCATGATGGACGCGCTGAAGCGCGCCTCCGCCGGACGCATTACGGTAGTGATGCCGTATTACGGCTACGCCCGGCAGGACCGCAAGGACCGGCCCCGCGTTGCCATTACGTCGAAGCTGGTTGCCGATCTTCTGACCACGGCCGGTGCAAACCGTGCCCTGCTGGTCGATCTGCACGCAGCGCAGATTCAAGGGTTTTTCAATATTCCGGTGGATCACCTGTTTGCGAGCCCGGTGCTCGTAAGCTACTTCCGGGATATGAACCTGCCGGACCTGACGGTGGTTTCACCGGACGCCGGCGGCGTGGAAAGGGCGAGATTCTTCGCCAAGAAATTGGATGTACCGTTGGCCATCGTGGATAAGCGGCGGACCGACATCAATGTCACCGAAGTGATGAACGTGATCGGCGATGTACGCGGCCGGACGTGCCTGATCCTCGACGACATTATCGATACGGCCGGAACGCTGGTGAAGACGGCCGATGCCCTGCTGGAGCAGGGGGCGAAGAAGGTTTACGCGTGCGCGACGCATCCGGTGCTCTCGGGCCCGGCTATCGAGCGCATTGCGGAGTCGAGGTTGGAAGAAGTGATTGTCACTAACACCATTCCCCTCCGTGAGGAGGCGAAGAAGGTGGCAAAGATCAAGGTGCTTTCGATTGCAGGCCTGCTGGGCCGCGCGATTGAGAGCATTCACATGGAGACGAGCGTCAGCTCGCTCTTCAACTAGCAGGGACCAGGGCTCAGGCCCAGGAATTCAATGCGGCATAGCCGCGAAGGGAGCGAGGCTCAACCTCGTGCCCGAAAGGAAGAAGTGAGATGGCATCGACAATAGAAGCAGTGGTAGCGACTCCGCGCGAAGGCAAGTTCAACAAGAATGCGGCGCGGCGTGTTCGCGTCGCCGGCAAGATTCCCGCGGTCGTCTATGGCGCAGGCCAGGATGCGGTCGCCGTCACGGTCGACCCCAAGGTCATCACGAAGATTCTGCACTCGGAGTCGGGCCACAACACCATCTTCGACCTGAACATCGAAGGCGGCGCGGCCACCAAGGCCATGATCGTCGACTGGCAGAATGAGCCCATCAAGGGCAAGCTGCTGCACATCGACCTCAAGCGCATCGCGATGGACAAGCTCATGCGCGTCTCGGTTCCGGTACAACTGGTGGGCGTCGCTATCGGCGTGAAGACCCAGGGCGGAATCATCGAGCACGTTCTGCGCGAAGTCGAGATCGAGTGCCTTCCGGGCGACATTCCGGACCACATCGACGTGGACGTTTCGAACCTCGAACTGCATGGCGTGATCCATATCTCCGACCTTCCGCACTCGGGCAAGCTGAAGTTCCTGGGTGAAGAGACGGCGACGGTTGCGCACGTGACCATCATCAAGGAAGAGGCTCCGGCTGAGGTTGCCGAGGCTGCTGCGACCGAGCCTGAGGTTGCGAAGAAGGGCAAGACTGACGCAGCTGCTGCTGCTCCGGCTGCCGACGCGAAGAAAAAGTAGTTCAGTGGCAGTCCTGATTGGATTCAGGACTGCCGCTTGTTTTGTACGGAAGGAATGCTCGAGTGAAATTGATTGTCGGACTTGGAAACCCAGGGATCGAATATCAGTTCACTCCGCACAACGCCGGGTTTCTGGCAATCGATCGCATCGCGGAGGACTGCGGTGTAATCGTGAGCAACCGGCGAGGCAAGGCTTTGACGGCGAAGGCGAGATTGGCAGGACACGACGTTCTGCTGGCCAAGCCGGAGACCTTCATGAATCTGAGCGGGCTTTCGATGACCGCGCTGGTTCATGAGCTCGAGATCGAGAATGTTGCCAGCGATGTCATCGTTCTTTACGACGAGCTGGCCTTTCCGCTGGGACAGTTCCGGATCGCCCAGCGTGGTTCGGCCAACGGGCACAACGGGATCAAATCGATCCTCGGCGCGCTCGGAACGGAAGACTGGCTGCGCATCCGCATCGGGGTTGGAAAGTCCCCGCTGGAGGATGGCAGAGAGATCAAGGCGGGAGGCAGGGATTATCTGCTTACGCCGATGCGCAAGCAGGAGCTTGCGGTGATGGATGAAGTGCTCGATCGCGTGAAGGTTGCGGTCGAGGCGGTGCTGGCCAAGGGTGTCAACGCCGCGATGAATGAGTTCAACCGTCGTCCGGACTCCGAAAAGGAGTCGGGCGAAGGGAAGTAGAAGTAGAAACGCAGTAGATTCCATACCGGCTCGGCAGATCACCGCCGGGCGGTGCGAAGCAGAACTTCGCAGAAAGAAGTGAAACGCATGAGCCGTTCTTATGAAGTGATGTACATCGTCCGTCCGGACGTGGAAGAGGCAGACCTCGACAAGCTGATCGAAGGCTTCGAGAAGAACGTCACCGACGGTGGCGGAGAGATCAAGTCGACCGAGAAGATGGGTCGCCGCCGGCTGGCCTACACAGTCCGCAAGTTCAACGACGGTTTCTACGTGCTGATGACGGTTCTCGCGGCCGGCTCGCTGATCGCTGAGATCGAGCGCCGCCTGCGCGTCTCCGAGCAGGTGATCAAGTTCATCACCGTCCGCACCGACGAAGAAGACAAGCGCCTGGCCAAGGTCAAGGCCATCCGCGACACCAAGGTAAAGCGCAGCGCTGTGCCCGTGGCAACGGCCACCGCCACGCCCCCGGCCACAGCCCCAGCCGCAGCCGCAGCCGCAGCCACGGAGGTGAGTGAAGCTCCTGTTGCCGCCGCCGAGGTTGCTCCCGCCGAAGCTGCCGTCTAACCGGACCGCCGGCGCGACGGATCAAGTTCTGTGCTGTCGAAGGGCATGCACAAGTGCACCACCCATCGCCTGAACCCGCTTCCATGCTTCCCTACCGGGCAGCATGTCCAGAGACTCCACCGTGTGTCTGGAGCGGCAAAGGGCCCAACGAAAGAGAGAGGAAATCAATCATGGCTGACGAGACCACCAGCACACCATCCACGGAGCAGCAGGCTCCAGCATCATCCCGCCCTTCCGGCCCAGGCGGATCCCGTCCTCCGCGCCCCGCGGGCGGCCCCGGCGGCGGTCCTGGCGGACGCAAGTTCTTCCGCCGCAAGAAGGTCTGCAAGTTCTGCACGGAGAAGATCGATGCGATCTCCTACCGCGACGTTCGTCTGTTGCAGGGCTTTGTCGCCGAGCGTGGCAAGATCGTTCCGCGCCGCCTGACTGGTGTATGCACCCGTCATCAGCGCCGCCTCTCGCTGGCTATCAAGCAGTCGCGCAACATCGCCCTGCTGGCCTTCGCCACACGCTTCTAACTTACGGCTATGCCGTTCGTCTGCGGACGGCCAATGAAGGAATCGGAGACACTGCAATGGAAGTTATTCTGAAGGAAGACATCAACAAGCTCGGTCACCGCGGCGACGTCGTCAAAGTCGCCGACGGCTACGGGCGCAACTACCTGCTGCCGCAGAAGCTCGCCATCGAGGCCACTGTGGCCAACAAGTCCGTCATCGAGCAGATGAAGGGTTCGGCTGCGCGCAAGTCAGCCAAAGAGAAGGTCGATGCCGAGGCGTTCTCCACCCAGCTCAGTGAAGTCGAGCTGGTGTTCGAGCGCAAGGTGGGCGAAAACGATCATCTCTTCGGCTCGGTCACCTCGGGCGATATCGCGCACGAGCTTGAGGCGAAGGGCTTCAAGGTCGACCGCCGCAAGATCTCGCTCGATGAGCCTCTCAAGTCCCTCGGCGAGTACCACGTCCCCGTGAAGCTGCACCGCGAGGTCACCAGCCACGTGAAGGTCGTCGTCAAGGGCGATCAGCCCGAGGCCGAGGCTGTTCCGGCTGCCGCTGC
>DATHJA010000297.1:0-2490 GCA_035316475.1 Edaphobacter sp.
AAGGCCGAGCTCCAATGCGCAGGGATCGCAGTAAGGCTCCCGTGCTAGGACCGCGCAAGGAACGATTCGTCTGGTACTCCTTCTGGAGCCTTCAGGCACTGGGACTGCTCTGTCTCGGCGGCGGCGAATCCTTCGCGATCACCCGCATTGGTTTCATTGCCCGCATTATCGCTGTCATCGTCCTCGAACCTGGCTTCATCGTCATGCAGGCAGTCGCCGACCACATCTTTTTCCACATCGCCGCAGTTACTGATACGCAACAGTTCTGGCTGGGTGCCGTCAGCGCCGTCGCCTTCAACGCCGTCTTTCTTCTCATCATCCTGCTTTTCATCCGCAACATCCGTCCCTCGCGACAGAACTGAGAAAATACAGCATGCTCATCCCATCCATCGACCTCATGGGCGGCCGTATCGTCCAGCTCGTTCAGGGCGAAAAACTCGAGCTCGCCTTCGACGATTTCGACTACTGGATTGAACGCTTCAGCAAATATCCTCTCGTCCAGCTCATCGACCTCGACGCCGCCATGCGCCAGGGCTCGAACGCCGATCTAATCTCACAGTTCACCTCGAAGCTACCCTGCCAGGTTGGAGGCGGCCTGCGCACCGCCGAAGACGGTAAGCGCATGCTCGACCTCGGCGCAAAGCGCGTGATCTACGGATCGTCGCTCTTCAGTGGAGACAACGAAGCCGACCGCAAGCGCCACCCGCTCATCAATCTCGACTTTGCCGCGAAGCTGCGCGACGCGCTCGGCGAAGAGCAGCTCGTCTTCTCGGTCGACACCAAAGGCGGCCAGGTCGCCGTGCGCGGATGGAAGGAGAACGTCGCGCTCACCCCGGAAGAGGCCGTCACCTGGCTCGAGGACTTCTGTACCGCCTTCCTCTACACCCACGTCGACACCGAAGGCACCATGACCGGCTTTCCCATCGACGTCGCCGCCATCTTGCGCGCTACAACGGCCAAACAATTGATCGTCGCTGGAGGCATCAAGGAGCGCGCCGAGGTCGACGCGCTCGACGCCATGGGCGTGGACGCAGTAGCAGGAATGGCTGTCTATTCCGGCGCTATGGAAGCTTAGTTGTTGTCAGGGCTGTCAGGCAGAGCGTAATAACCCTTGCGCGCCTGCACCTTGGTGTCCTTGCCGCAGCTGATGTTCAGAGTGCGGAATGTTCCGTCGGCCTTCAGATTCGTTGGCGTATAGCTGGCCAGGTACTGGGTCCGCAGCTCATCCTGGATCTGGTTGAAGGCGTCCTCAAGCTTCTTTCCGTTGCTTCCAACATTAATCATGCGTCCGCCGGTCTCGCGGGTTAGACGGTCCATGTCACCGGCACCCGAGTACCCAAAGCCCCCATAGAAGCCACGGTCCGCAATCAGGATAACGTAGATGATCGCGTTGGACTTCTGGGCCGCTTCGGCCGCCGATTTCAGCGTCTCCTGCGATCCCTGGTCTCCGCCGTCGGTCAGCAACACCAGCACCTTCCGTCCGGCCTCCTGGCGAAGCTTATCGTGGGCGGCCAGATAGACCGCGTCGTACAGCAGCGTTCCGCGAGGCGTGCCGTTGCCTGTCACCGAGCCCGTCCCGGCTCCAGTGTTGATGCTGGCCTTGTTGAGAGCTCGCTTCAGCTCGCTGGGCGAGTTGGTGTAATCCGCCAGCAGGTCGACGTTGATGTCGAAGGAGATTAGGAAGGCCTCGTCCTTCGGTGTCAGCACGTCCTTCAGGAACTCCGCTCCGGCCTCCTGCTCCATGGGAAGGACGTTCTGCATGCTGCCGCTGGTGTCGAGCAGGATTCCAATCGTCAGGGGAAGATTCTTCTCCTGGGTGAAGTTCTTGACCTTCTGTAGTGCCTTGTCTTCGTAGATCTCGCAGTCGTCCTTGTGGAGGTTGGTGATGTACCCGTTCTTGTCGCGGACCGAGAAATAGAGGTTCACCAGGTTGACGTTCACCTTCAAAGTCTGGACGTCGCCGATATCGGTCGGCTGCTCTCCCGGGGCCGAACTGGATGGCGGCGGGCCTCCGGGCGACGGAGCCTCCTGGGCGCGCAGAACGGACGCGGAGCCAGGGGAAAGGAGGAACAGGGCGGCAAAAAGGCACAGGAAGGGACGCATGTTCTCATTAGACGGGCAAGCATGCCGCGGAGTCAGCGAAAAAATGATCCTGGGCGTGGTTCGGATGTCGTCCTCCACGGCGCGCCAACGTCCGGGTGGGCAGATGCGTCCTACAAGGAGGAGGCGACGGTATCGTCATTGTGATAGCCTCCTTATTCTGTCGCTGGTACTCTGGTAGCTGGTAACGCTCAGAGCCGGCAGGCCTGGGTGGAAGTTTGTACGGGGGTTTTGATTGGTCAGGCAAAGCATATTGGCGGGAGTTCTGGCGTTTATGACGCTGGGGCAGCAGCAGACACAGACGACGACCGAGGAGGCCTCGGCTGCGCAGCAGATTCCTGATGCACCGCGCCCGCAGGTCGGTCTGCCTGCACTCAACACCATCAAGCC
>DATHJA010000298.1:0-6472 GCA_035316475.1 Edaphobacter sp.
CGGTCCCCGAACTCCGACACAAGGTTCGATCCCAGCGCAATCGCCGCGCGTTCCTTCACCTTAGCGTTCCGCGCCTAAACCGTTACCGGCTGCAGTTGCGCCGTCACCATTGCGACCTCTGGCTCCGCCACCTCGTCGTAGCCATGCGCCAGCTCCCACGACGACCGGTCCCGCAGCAACCGCTGCACCAGCGCCGTATGCATCGCATGTCCCGCACGTTCTGCCACCACCCTGCCTTCAATGCGCCGCCCCGCCAGCGCCAGATCCCCAATCAGGTCCAGCACCTTGTGCCGCACAAACTCATCCGAAAACCGCAGCGGCCCGTTCTCCACGCCCTTGCGCGAAAGAATAATGGCGCTCTCGTCCGATACGCCGCGGATCAGCCCCATATTCCGCAGCATCGCCTCGTCTTCCTTGAACCCGAAGGTCCTCGCCGGGGAAATCAGCTTCACATAATCGCCCGTCGCCAGGTCCACCCGCAGCCTCTCATAGCCAATCGGCGCCGGAAAGTCGATCGTATAGTCGATCGCATATCCGTTGCCCGGATACACCCCGATAAACTTCCCGCCTTCCAAAACTTCCACCGGCTTCAGCACGCGCATGTACTCCCGCCTGCGCCTCTGCTGCTTCAGCCCCGTCTCCTCGAACGCTCGAATATACGGCAGCGAGCTTCCATCCAGAATCGGGACCTCGAGGTTGTTAATCTCCACAATGACGTTGTCCACCCCGTAGCCGATCAGCGCCGACAACAGATGCTCCGTCGTTGAGATCAGCACACTGCCCCGCATCAGGCTCGTCGCATAGCTCACCCTGGCGACATTCCGCCCCGTAGCCGCAATCTCAAAGTTGTCCAGGTCAGTTCTGCGGAAGACGATTCCCGAGCCCGCCGGAGCCGGTACCAGCCGCATCGAGACCGGTGCGCCGCTGTGAAGTCCTACTCCACAGAACTCAATCGCCGAGCGAATGGTCCGCTCGAAATGAGGGGCCGATGCAGCCAAACAGCTTCTCCTCCGCTACAATCACTCACTAGGTTACAGCGCAGTCAAACCAAATCTTTGTGGCAAAAAAGACACACTTTTGCCATATCTTCTCGTATTTCCGGCACCGAAATCCCAGTACAAGTTACTGAGTATAAAGATATTCCCATGAACACACCGGACATCCTCCACTTCACCCAGACGAAACTACCTGGATACCTCCGCCAGTTGGAGCAGCTGGTCTGCATCGAAAGCCCAAGTGAAGATCCTGCTGCAGTTAACCGCGCCCAGGAGCTCGTCGCCGGCTGGGCCTCCGATCTCGGTGCCCGCGTCAAACGCCACCGGCAAAAGTCCTACGGCGACGTCTACGAGCTCCGCTTCGGCCCGCGATCCTCAAAGCAGAAACCCATCCTGATCCTCGGCCACCTCGACACCGTATGGCCCCACGGCACCCTCCAGTCCATGCCCTGGATCAACAAGGATGGCAAGCTCTCCGGCCCCGGCGTCCTCGACATGAAGGCCGGAGTCGTCATGGCCCTCACCGCCGTCTCCGTCCTCCGCGAGCTCGACCTGCTACGACCCACCACCCTCCTTCTCGTCTCCGAAGAGGAGATCGGCTCCCCCATCTCCCGCCCCATCACCGAGCGGCTCGCCAAAGAGTCCTCCGCCGTCTTCGTCCTCGAGCCCGCCCAGGGCCTCGCCCTCAAGACCGCGCGCAAGGGAGTCGGCCACTACGACCTCCACGTCACCGGCGTCGGCGCCCACTCCGGGGTCGACTTCGAGCGGGGCCACTCCGCCATCCTCGAGCTCGCCCGCCAGATCGAGCGCATCTCCACCTTCACCGACCTCTCCCGCGGACTCACCGTAAACCCCGGCGTCATCTCCGGAGGAACCCGTTCCAACGTCATCGCCGCCTCGGCCCACGCCGAGATCGACGTCCGCATCGCCCGCGCCTCCGATGAACAAAGGGTAGATCGCCTCTTCCGTTCGCTCCGTCCCTTCGACAAGGCCTGCAAGCTCACTCTCACCGGAGGCATCAACCGCCCGCCCATGGAGCGCAAGGCCGGAATCATCGCCCTCTTCAAGCAGGCAAAAAAACTGGCGGCTGATCTAGGCTTCGAACTGGATGAGGCCTCTACCGGAGGCGGCTCCGACGGCAACTTCACCGCCGCCCTCGGCGTCCCCACCCTCGACGGCATGGGAGCCATCGGAGCCGGAGCCCACGCCGCCCACGAGCACATCCTCACCGAGCACATCGTCCATCGCACCGCCCTGCTCGCCGCCATGCTCGCCCTCACACCATAAGCTGAGCCAACAACATTCGATTAACAGGGAAAAGGTGTCATCCTGAGCGGGTGATATGACTTTCGCATCACATTGGTTTAATTGCAGATAATTTTGCAGTTTGCCGCTGTGCAGGAACGGTGCAGGGAGCTGTGTAAATTTCGGCTAGTTTGGCTGCTACAGGTCCCTTGGGCACGAGCAGCCGGGGCGCGTCGCCCCTTCCTTCGAAGGTAAATCTGCGCCCACCTAATATGAATTGGACACAAATGCGCGAACAGTTCCACGCATCAGATGCCCCCGAACACCTGGGATGAGCGCGAGTCACCGCATGATAAGGACGGTATCATGCGTAAAAGAGACTCGATGATTCCGTTAGACTGAACGCATGTCCAACCGGCAAACCATCGGACAAGCGCTCAAGTGTTTTGCTGATCCCAACAAACGTCAAGATTACTTCCGTCTTTATTCCGACAACATCGTTTTGCATGGATATCAAGGAGTTGAGCCTGGACTGGAAAGCGTGAAGCAGTTCTACAACGCTTTCTGGGAAATCTTTCCAGATGCACAAGTGACAGTCCACGAACTCATCGAAGATGACGACGCGTTGGTTGTCCGTTATGTAATTACTGGAACGCAGGAAAAGGCATTGATGGGCGTTGCTGCGGTTGGACAGCGAATCGAACTTCCAGGTATTAGCATTTTGCACTTCAGAAATGGCCAATGTTTTGAGCGATGGACTTGCTCTGACTCGCTGTTACTGTTGGATCAGATCATGGGCTCCGCCGCAGCCCGCACATCTTGACAGAAATTGCCGGGTGCCCCATTCATGGCGTGGCCTCATCGCGACATGAGTGGGCCAATCGGGCTGCCGCATCGCGCGATAATAAAGAGGTGCCGACCACCGAAACCGTAGCCTCCATCGAATCCATCCAGCAGCGAATCGCCCCTCTGCAGCACCAGCTCCAGACCCATCCCCTCTACGCCGCCATCCGCACCCCCGCACAGATCCGCCTCTTCATGGAGTCGCACGTCTTCGCCGTATGGGACTTCATGAGCCTGCTCAAGTCCCTTCAGCGCACCCTCACCTCGGTCGATCTCCCCTGGGTCCCCACGCCATTCCCTCAAAGCCGCCGCTTCATCAACGAGATCGTCCTCGGCGAAGAGAGCGACGAGTACCAGGGCCGCGCCATCAGCCACTTCGAGCTCTATCTCGAAGCGATGGAGCAGGCCGGGGCCGACACCCACGTCATCCGCCACCTCGTCAGCGTCGCCCGCACCGGCCAGCTCGCCTTCGACGGTGTCCCTCTCGCGGCCAGGGAGTTCGTCGAATCAACCTTTCAGGTCATCCGCCACGGCTCGCCCGCCGCACAGGCCGCCGCCTTCGCCTTCGGCCGCGAAGACGCGATTCCCGACATGTTCCGCTCCTTCATACGCCACCTCAGCAGCGAACTCGGCGGTGAGCTCGACCTTCTGGTCTGGTACTTAGAGCGTCACATCGAGGTCGACGGAGAAGACCACGGCCCCCTCGCGCTCAGCATGGTCTCCGACCTCTGCGGAGACGATCCGGCACTTTGGACTGAAGCCGCACAGGCCGCCGAACAGGCGCTCCGCGCGCGCCTCAAATTATGGGATGGCGTGCTCGCTCAGATCGGCGAGCAGCAATCGGCTTCACACGAATAGGATCCTCTAAAGTAGACGGTACTGAAGGAGATTCTGATGGCCCAGCAAACTCCATTGCACTTTGTGTTCTACATCGCCGCTCCCCCGGATAAGGTCTGGGAGGGCTTCGTCTCCCCTGAATCCAACCGCATCCTCTTTATGGGAGCCGAGCTTGAAGTCGATCTGAAGCCCGGCGGTCCGATGAGCTGGGCCGGCGTCGGAGCCGATGGCAAACGCACGACCTATGTTCGCGGCGAAGTGCTCCAGTCCGAGCCGCCTAAGTTGTTGCAATACACCTTCGCCCTCGGCTCCTCCGGCAAGACCTCGCGCGTCACAATCGAACTCGTACCGGAAACCGAGGCCACCAAAGTCTCTCTGACGCATGACCAGTGGGCTGAGGACGATACTGGGTACACTTCCACTGCAGATGGCTGGCCACGCATCCTCTCCCGCCTCAAGACGCTGATCGAAACAGGCAAAACGTTCAAGCCACATTGATTGATATTGACCCGTGATCCATCGCTGGGGCCGGGTACATGACGCAACCTCATCGCGGCATGAGTGGGCTCATTCGAGCGCACCTCGAACTGTATGCCTGTCAACCCCCGATACCATCTATCTCCTTCCAGACAAACCAGTTAAATATGCCGATTTACCCTCTCCGGCTTGATAAAATGAACCTGTAAGCAGAAAGAAAGCCCCGGGACAAAACCGGGGCTTTCCTTATGTAAATCATTTTAGACATCTCTTTTAGTCTTTTAGAATCAGGAATTTGATATCCATTTCTCATGGAATCAATACTTTACAAAGGAGGTCCAGGACTAAGTCCTTTTATCGGAAGACTTTGCACAAAAACAGTAGGGGGAGGGGGTCACAATTCCCATCGCGCACTTACCTGAGAATAATCCCGAGCGGAACCCCGCCCCGGCCGTCTTTACTGAATAGATGGAGCTTATGGCATCGTTCGAGGAACTTAGCCTGGTGTTGTTGTCTTCCACAAAGAGTGAAGGGTCGGAGATCGACCTGACCGCTCTCGTGGAGACCTACTCCACCCTGCTGTTTCGTGTCGCCTACTCCGTCCTCCGCTCAGCGTCCGAGGCCGAAGACGTCGTGCAGGAGACCTTCCTCCGCACCCTCCAGCACCGAGGAACGCTCCCCGCCGTCCGCGACCTGCGCCCCTGGCTCAGCCGCATCGCCTGGAACCTCGCCATCGACCGCCGCCGCCGCACGCGCCCCGACCAGATGGACCAGGCCTTCGCCGAATCCCTCGTCGCCTCCACCGTCTCGGCCGACCGGGCACTCGACGAGGCCCGGCGCATCCAGGCCGTCCTCGGAGAGATCGAGCGACTCCCCCGCGACGAGCGCCACGCCCTCCTGCTCTCCTCGCTCGAAGAGCTCGAGACCCCCGAGATCGCCACCATCCTCGGCCGAACCGAATCCGCTGTAAGAGCCTTGCTCTTCCGCGCCCGCACCCGCCTCCGCCAGAGGCTCGAAAAAGGAGGAAGCCTATGAATCCGGATCACAACATCGACCGCGTCCTCAACGCCCTCCGCGACGCCACCCCGCCCGCCAACATGGAGCGCCGCATCCTCAACCTCCTCGAAGCCGAAGCGCACAAACCGCCACGGCCCATACGCCCCCGTCTACAAAACCTGTGGATCGCAGCCGCAGTCTGCTGCGCCGCACTCGTAGTGACCGCCCTCATCGGCACGTTAACGATGCGCCATCACAATGCGCCCGCGATCGCGAGAACAACGCCCGCAGAGACTTCCAACGCATCACGATCATCCACTGCAACCATCGCCAACACGCCCACACCGCACTCGCACTCCGCCACAGCGCCGCGCTCAACGATCCAGCCTCGCCTTATCCAGGTCGCTCAATCCGAAGCCGCCGACCAGATCAGCCATCCTGCGCCGCCCATCCCGCTCACCGAACAGGAGCGGATCCTGCTTCGCTTCGCGCGCCACGGACGCACCGACGACCTCGCCCAGATCAGCAACGATCGCAAGGCCGCCAAAGAAGAGCGGGATGCGGCAGAGTTCCAGGCATTCTTTGAACCGCCACCCATCAAGATCGGAGAAAGTGAATGACACTCGCCCGTACCCGCCTGAGCCTTCTCGCAGGCTTCACCATCATCACGGCCCTCACGCTCGCTGCCTCAGCTCAGACCTCGGAGCCCGACAAACCAGCCGCAGCAACCGCACCAGCCAAACAGGAGCAATCGCAGCACCCAACCTACGGCCCAACCATCACCCGCGTCTTTTACCTCAAAAACCTCACCACACGAGATGATCAATTCGAAGCCGTCACCGTCCTGCGTAATATCCTTGATTCAAGAAATCGCCTCACCGTCATGCCCTCTCAGAACACCATCGTCATAGAGGCACCCGCCGAGCAGATTGCTGCCACCGAAAAGCTCCTCAACGATCTCGACAAACCCAAAAGGACCTACCGCCTCACCTATACCCTCATCGACCTCGACGGCACAAAACGCCTCGGCGACCAGCACTACTCCATGGTCCTTGTCTCGGGCCAGCAAACCGTTCTTA
>DATHJA010000299.1:0-6425 GCA_035316475.1 Edaphobacter sp.
GAGCCCTCGTTGATCTCATCGACGACGTGCAGCAGATGCAGCGTGCTTCCGGTCTCCGAAGCGTGCTGCGCCGCCTGTTGCAAGTGCGTGATGCCCTCTTCCGGATCGCCCATCCAGACGCCGATGTGGCGGTCGGCGGACGGCGCGGTGTCGCCGACGTTGATTCGGCCCAGCGTCCAGATGGGGATCGAGAGCCTCTGGATGAGTCGAGCGCGCAAGGACCGGTGCCACGGACGCGGAAGCCCGGTGAGATCGCTGGGAGGAAGCATAAGCAGGACATTCGGGCGACGCTCGCAGTAGGCGGCGATTCCTTCGCCGGGATCGCCGCTGATCAGGACCCGATCGCAGTGCCGATAGTTGTCCGCCTCCGCGAAGAATGAGCGCAGCAGCGCCTCCGCCTCGCGGTACATCGTCTTCTTCGCATCGTAGACATGAAGAATGGTCAGCTTTGCATCCAGCGTGTGCACCCACTGGGCCACGACCGGAATAACGGCGTGGCTCGAATCGGAGAAGTCGGTGGCGAATACAATCTCGGTTGCTTTCTGAAGCATGGTGTTCCTTTCCTGAGGCAGAACGTCTCTTCCTAAAACACGAAGCCGTCCACGGGCATTACGTCGGAGACCGCGCGCGACTTGCGATGCCGTGTACTCCCGCTCCATCCTCTCCGCCGGTCCGTTACCTCCATCTGCTCGCGCAGGTTCAGCTCGATGGTGCGCGAGAGCGCGGTCATGGGAGTGTCATGGATGGTGTTATCGAATGGATTGGAGATCTCACGGCTCATCAGATCCGCCGCAATGAAGGTGAAACTGATCAGCACGCTCGCGATGGGCGTCATCAGCTCGAGGTCCGCCACAATCGCCAAGGGCAGCAACCAGCAGAACGCATCCACAAGAAGACTGGGAAGGTAATCGAACTGGCGAGGCAGCGGCGTGTTCTTGATGCGCTCGCAGGCTCCCTGAATATTCGTCAGCTCCGTGAGATTTTCGTTGATCGCCGTCCAGCGGAAGCTGTCGAGCATGCCTTCGTTCCGTGCCTGACGAAGCAGATCGCCCATTCTCAGCACAAGTCCGGCGGGAAGATTCTTGTAGACGCTCAGCTCGCGGGCGGCGCGCTCTCCCAGCAGGGTTCGCACCTCGGGCAGCGCTGTCTGCTTCCGCAGATGGCACCTCAAAGCATGGGTGAAGGTGATGTGGTGCAGAACCAGCGTGTTTCTCAAGGGAACGCGATGCGGATCTTCGGTCTCATCATCGAGCATGGTCAGGAATTGCACCGCAAGAGCGCGCGATGTGTTGACCAGCTGTCCCCATAGCTGACGCGCCTCCCACCACCGCCCGTAGGCAGCGTTGGTGCGAAAGGCGAGAAAGATCGTAAGTGCCGAGGCCAGCGGAGCGACCGGAAGCCCGTTCAGCGAGATCCACTTGTGATGCAGTACCGAATAGACGACGGCAACCGTGCAGTCGAAGACAAGCAGGATCAGAAGTCGCTTCCAGGCACGTGGCCAAATTCGCTTCAGCGGCAATCGGTCTCGAACAATCATTCGGCATACTCCATACGCCGATTAGACCGTGATGGAACGCATGGTGCTTCCTATCTTCCAGCCGCTCTTTGGGAGCTGCCGCAAGATGGCGAAGAACCTATCTTTTGGCCATCGCTCACCCATCCTTTCGCCTGACCGCGTCTAATAGAGAGAGTGAATACTTTCTACCGGCGTTTTGTTCGAATGCGTGCCGCCGAGGGCGGCCGGGGCCAGATCCTTCTGATCGCAGCGGGACTGGTGTCGATTCTTGTTCTGCTGGAGTGGTACTTCAACCTCGACTTCTCGCTCGGTATCCTCTACATCTTCCCCGTCATGCTCGCCGCCACGACTCTTTCGCGATGGCAGATCGTGTGCGCTGCGGCCTTCTGCGCCTATACCCGGGGGCTGTTCACCCTCGATGAGACGCCGCTCGAGCATATGCTCCGCTTCTGCATGGCCACCATTGCTTATTCAGGCTGCGGCCTGTGGATCTACCAGATTGCCGATTCGCGGCGCATGGTGTTGAAGCACTACTCCCGCCTGCGGTTTGAGCAGCACATGCGCCGGCAGGCGGAGGAGCAGTTGAGGCTGCTTGCCGAGAGCAGCCCCGCCGCCATCCTTACCGTCGATTCCAACGGCATCATCCTCGCCGCGAATCGAGCCGCCGAAACCATGCTGCAACCAGAAGGGCCTCTGCCGGGCCAGGAGATTCGCCGCTACATCGGCCTGTTCCACGACGCTCTGCAGCTTCCCTCGGGAATCGGCGATATCAGCACATCGGCCAGCGCCTGGGCGCGCCGCGGCGACGGAACCTCGGTCCCCACCACAACGTGGTTCTCCATCTACGGCGAAGGTAACGCTCGTCACCTGGCCGCAATCGTCGTGGATATGTCCAATGAGGTGCGCGAGCGCGAGCATGCGCAGTTCGAGCAGATCGTGAGCCACGACCGCATCCTCGCGAGCGCCGTCTCCCACGAGATCCGCAATCTCTGCTCCGCCATCTTCGTCGTCGCCTCGAACATGGAGAGGAGCAGCGCCATCGCCGGTGATCCAGACTTCGTGGCGCTCAAAAATCTCGCAGCCGGGCTGCGCGATCTGGCCTCGGTCGACTTGCGCAAGAAGGCCCGCATGAAGGTCTCGACCGTACTGTTGCAGGAGCTGGCCGAGGAGCTGCGCGTCATCGTCGGGCAGGACTGGATCGACATCGACGGCCAGTTCGAGTGGAACGTTCCCGACGATCTGCCCGCCGTCCGCGCAAACCGGCAGGGATTGATCCAAACCCTCCTCAATCTCTCGCAGAACTCTCTGCGCGCCATCGCCGACCAGCCTCATCCCCGCTTCATCATCGATACCTCGCTGCATGAGGGACGCGTCCTTCTGCGAGTCTGCGACACCGGACCGGGCATGAAGTCGGCCCACCAGCTCTTCCAGCCGTTTCGTCCGGAGTCCGATGGCTCCGGCCTTGGACTCTACGTCTCGCGCGCCCTGATCGAAAGCTTCGGTGGCGAGCTCCGCTTCGAGCCCACCGAGACCGGTTGCTGCTTTGTCATCACCCTGCTCGCCGAGCATAATGAAGATCAGCTGGCACTGGCCGACACAGCGGAAGAGGAACAGGAACACGCATGAACTCCACAACGGCGAGCGTTATCCGGATCTACCTGCTTGATGACCACATGCTCTTTCGCGAGGGCCTGCGGCGGCTGCTGGACTCCGACGAGCGGTTCGTCATCGCGGGCCATAGCGGCGACTCCACTCAGATGCTGGCAGAGCTGCAAAAGACGCCCGTAGACGTCCTCGTGCTGGACTACGACCTCGGCAAAGAGAATGCGCTTGCTCTGCTCGGCCCTCTGCGGTCCATGAACTTCACCGGCAAGATCCTGATCGTGACCGCCGGTCTTCCCGACAAGGATGCGCTTGCTCTCATCAAGGCCGGCATCTCAGGAATCTTTCACAAACAGGAGTCGCCGGAAGACCTGCAACGCGCAATCGTCGAGGTCGCCCAGGGGCGCGTGCTGATCGATCAGCAGTACCTGCAGGCTGTGGTAGCTGCCGCGCAGCCGCAGGAATCGACGCGCTTCACCGAGCGCGAGCGAGTAACTATGCGGTATCTGCTGCAGGGCCTCGCGAACAAGGAGATCGCCGCAAATTTAGGCATCTCCGAAAGCGCGGTCAAGGCGACGCTGCAGCAGCTCTTCTCGAAGACCGGCGTGCGAACCCGCTCGCAGCTCGTCCTGCTCGCGATTGAAAAGTATCGCGACCAGCTCTAGCTAAGGAGTGGGCCGTGGAGCGAAGTAGCCTTTGCTGGCCCGGACCTTGTAACGCAGATCGAGCGCCTGAAGATAGATTGTCCGGAACGATCCATCCTGTTTGAAGTCCGCCGGACGGTAGACCAGCGAGTACTGGCTGCGAAGCTCTTCCTGAATATTGCGGAAGCCGGTGGCTACATCTTCGATCTTCACCGGGAAGAAGGCCATGCCGCCTGTGGCCTCCGAGATCGTACGGAGAATCTCGTCACCCTTATCTTTGCTGGGGCTGACATTGGTGCTGATGGTATAGACGATCGTCTCGGAGCGCTGGCACATCTTGATGGCATCGGACTGCTGGGCACGGCTGTAGTTGTCGTCACCGTCGGAGACGACGATCAGAGCGCGTCGCACAGCGCCCTCTTCCTTGAGCGTCAGCATCTGGTCGCGGCAGGTCTTGTACAGGGCGTCGTACAGCGCCGTGCCGCCGCCGGGCCGAAGCTTGCGAATGCCCTGGTTGAGCAGGTCGATATTGTTGGTGAAGCCCTGCGCCATGTCCGTCTCGATGTCGAACCCTTCAACAAAGGCGCGGTCATTGCGGTGCAGGATCTGCAGAAGGAACTCGATCGCGGAGTCCTGTTCGAACTGGAAGCGCTGACGGATCGAGCTCGAGGTGTCGAGCATGATGCCGACACGAAGAGGAAGGTTCGTCTGCTGGCTGAAGCGAAGAACTGCCACGGGAGGCCGTCCGTCGTCGAGCAGACCGAAGTTCTCACGTCGCAGTCCGGTGATGAAGCGCCCCTTCTTGTCGGTCACCGTAAAGATCAGATTGACCTCGTTGACCTGCACCCTGATGGTCGTGATGGGTTCGTCGCCGGAAGGCTGCTGCGGAGCCGGGGATTGCTGCTGAGGAATGGCTGTGGGCTGCTGAGTCGGCGTCGTCGCTGGCTGCGCGGCAGGCTTCTGCTGCGCTGGGAGTGGCTGCTGCGCAGGGGAGGCCACCGGCGGGGCCTGTTTAGGAGTTGCACTGGGAGCCGAGGGAAGGTTCTCTGTCGAAGGCGAGGGTGTCTGCGCGCCAAGAGATGCTGCGGCGAACAGGCCTGAGAAGGTAAGGATGGTCAGGAGACGGAGGGTATGCTTCATTCGTGTCTTTACGGTCACTTGGATCATTCTACTCAAAGCTGGCCGTTAATCGGCGCGCAGAGCCTCCAGCAGCCTCTCAAGCTCAGGAGGAAGAGGGGATTCCATCGTCATCGTCTTTCGAGTCTTAGGGTGTTGAAAGATGAGTCTGGCAGCGTGCAGAAAGTTGCGATCGAGCGAGAGAAGATCGGAAGACTGGCCGATGTTGTGCGGTGCTCCATAGAGCGTATCCCCCACAACCGGGTGGCCGAGCGCCTGCAGATGAACACGAATCTGGTGCGTTCGCCCGGTCTCGATGCGCACCTCAACCAGGGTGAACCGGCCATAACGAGCTGACTGAATCCGCTCAAGCACCCTGACGTGCGAGACGGCGAGGCGAACGCCTTCGCTGTCGGCGGAGCGGCGCGTGGTCATGCGTGTGCGGCGGACAAGATCGCGGCCGATGGGAAGATCGACGGTCATGTTGTCGCGCGCGATGTTGCCATGCACAAGGGCAAGGTAGGTCTTCTCCAGCTCGCGGGAGGCGAACATCTCTCCCAGCTTGCGGTGCGTGCTGTCGTCCTTGGCGACCACAATGATGCCGCTGGTCTGCTTATCGAGCCGATGCACGATGCCGGGGCGGAGGTCGCCGCCAACCTGGGAGAGCTTGTTGAAGTGGTGCAGAAGGGCGTTGACCAGGGTTCCATGGCTGCGTTCGTCCTGCTCTTCGCCAGGCGCAGTCGCACCTGCACCTGCATGGACCATCATCCCTGCGGGCTTGTCGATCACGGCGAGGTGATCGTCTTCATAAAGGATGTTGAGGGGGATGTCCTCAGGGAAGGCATGGAGCGGCGGTGGGTGTGGAGCACCTTCGATCTCAATCGGTTCCCCGCCCTGCAGCTTGAGCTTCGCCTTCGCGGCGATGCCGTTGACTCGCACCTGACCGTGCTCGATGAGGAGCTGGACCCGGGCGCGGCTGATGTCGGGGATCGCCTGGGCGAGGTACTGGTCCAGCCGCAGACCGGCGGCCTCGGGGGCGGCGGTGAAGGCGCGGATCTGGCCCTTCTGCTCGGCGTCGTCTTCGATCTCGAGGACCGGGATGACGGGCGGAGCAGCAGGCTCGACGCCGCGGGTCGCTCGATATTCAGGCTTGACCGTGCGGCGGCGCTGGCCCTTGGGAAGCATGTTTTTAGACGGCATGGACGACCAACCTTCGCGGCTGCTGCCAGAGGAGTCCGGCAAGGACGATCATACCGAGCGCGACCCACTGGATGGGGTCGAGCACCCGCCCGAGGGTGTTTTCGTAGAACGCGGGCTCGCGCAGAAAGCTGAGGAGGAACTGGGCCAGGCCGCTCAGAGCGAGCCCCAGCGCAGCCGTATCTCCCGCGTGGCGCCGGTGTGAGAGCCGATCCAGCAGCACGGCCGTGATGAGAGCGGCGATCACAGCGGCGTAGATGGCTACCGGATGCAGCCGCAGAGTTCCGGGCGGGATCGGCACCGCCCAGGGCAGGTTGCTGGGAAGCCCGGGGTCGCTGCCTTCGGCGAAG
>DATHJA010000300.1:0-4070 GCA_035316475.1 Edaphobacter sp.
GCCACCATCGCCATGGATTCAGCCTTCAGCACCAGCAGAGCACCGTTCAGCGTGTACCGCGACTCCTCGTTCGAGATCGCGAAGATTGTCTTCGAGACCATGTTCTTGAGCGCGGCCACCGGAATCCGCACCGCGCCCGTCGCCGGAAACTCCGGAACCTGTGGGAAGTTGGCCCGCGCCATTCCCACCATCTTCGTGTTCGATCGGCCCGCGCGGATTTGTACCCAGTGGTTGTCCATCAGCTTGATGGAGATGTCGCCCTCGGGCAGCAGCTTGATGTAGTCGTACAGCTTGCGCGCTGGAATCGTGCAGGCTCCTGCCTTTTTCACCCGCGCAGCGCAGCTGGTCTTCAGGCTCTGGTCAAGATCCGTAGCCGTGATCGTGAGCTTACCGTCCTCGGTCGCCTCAAACAGAAAGTTCGAGAGGATCGGGATGGTTGTCTTGCGTTCGACAACGGACTGTGCGGCCGTCAGCTCGCGCAGCAGCTCGGCGCGCGATACGGTGATCTCGAGGTTGCCGGTGGGGGCGGAGTTTGTGGTCATCTCGGAATCCTGGGTAGCGGTAGTCACAGTGTTCTCTCCCGTCGCTGGCGCTCGCCCGAACCGGCTCGCTGGGTTTGGCTGCTGGCCAAACTGTACACCGAATCGGTACGTCGATGCACCTCAACAACATGACATGACGTCTTTCTCGTGCGACAGCTTGATTCTAGGGTGCAGACCCCACCGAGCGCGACACAATTCCGCTGTGGGAAAACTGCACCGCACTGTGGGCAATCCGGTTTGCCCCTCGTATCGAGCCTCTTTCAGAGATCTCCTGGTGTGGTGTCTCTGAAATTCGTACCCCCAAAAAGTGTCGCCCTGAGCAGAGCGGAAGAATCAGCTTTTTCAGGATGACCTCAGCGGTTCCAGGTTTTAAGGGCACGAAAGACTTCTAAGAAAACATATTTAACAAAGACAAGATCTAGTAGCCGTCATCGTTCAGCGATGAAAAGTGGATATCCCCGACATCTCCCTTGTCTCCAGAGATTTACCTATCGCCCCCGTTTTAGAAAACCGGTCCGCTGAAATCGCAAGACTGGGAAGACTGGGAGGAAACCCCGCCCATCGTCCTCGTTTATCCCCGTTCTTCACATCCTCTTGTCCGATACCGCGCAGAAGAACAGGAGCATATCGTGGGAATTCCGGATAAAACCATCCCTTGCACGAACTTGCCTCGACCCTCTTTTTCACATGTCTTCGAAAGAACAGAGGATAATCGGTCCTGAAGGGGAGATCGGAATGAACGTCGCCATCTTCGGTGCAAGCGGAGCCACCGGCCGACTCCTGACAGAAAACTCGCTTGCCGCAGGCCACACGGTAACGGCGCTGGTTCGCAACCTGGCGGCTTTTTCCCTTCGTAGCTGTGTGCGCGTCGTCGAGGGCAGTGTCTTCGATCTCCCGGCAGTCCTCAGAACCCTCGAGGGCGTTGACGCGGTCTTCTCTGCACTGGGAGCGCACTCTCCCTTCCGGAATGAGAAGGTGTTGCCAAGAGCCGTCCCCGTCATCGTACAGGCGATGCAGCAGGCGGGTATCCGCCGGATCATCGCGCTCGGCTCAGCAGGAGCCCTGCCCGATTCGCTGCAGAACCAGCCGGCCTGGCAACGCTGGATCGTTCAGAAGATCGTCTGCCCGTTCTTTCTCAAGTGGCTGGTCTACGAACAGGTCGTGCAGTACAGTGTTCTCTCGGCCAGCGATCTTGACTGGACCATGGTGATGCCTCCCATGCTGACCAACGGTTCTGCCAGAGGCGCGTATCGAGTCAATGGAGAGGCCCTCCCCGCCGGGTCGAACCACCTCTCTCGCGCTGATGTGGCTGGTTTCATGATGCAGCAGCTCGCAGGTAGCGAATGGATTCGCCGTGGTGTCTATATAGGGAATTGACGGTACAGTGGTTCCCATGAAACACCTCGCCTCGCTCACCTTTACTCTGCTTTTCAGCTCTTCCGTCCTCGCGCAGCAAACGTCGGTTCCCGTCGCTCCTCCGCAGCCGCCACTTGTCGGCTCACTTGCTGGGCACTCGGAATGGCCGGCAGCACAACCTGCGGACGTCGGCACGATCGATACCATCGTCGCGGCCCTCTACGACGTCATCTCGGGCCCCAAGGGGCAGGCCCGCGACTGGAACCGCATGCGCTCGCTCTTCCTGCCCGATGCTCGCCTTATCCCCTCCCGCACCGATCGCAACACCCACCGTAACGACGCGGTCATCCTCTCGCTCGAAGACTACATCCGCCGCGCCAGCCCTCGCATGACCACCGAAGGCTTCTTCGAGCGCGGCATCCACAACCAGATCGAGCAGTTCGGCAACATAGCCCACGTCTGGAGTACCTACGAATCCCGCCACGCTGCCGGAGACGCCAAACCCATCGACCGCGGCATCAACAGCATCCAGCTGCTTAAGAGCGGAGGCCGCTACTACATCGTTCAGGTGCTCTGGGATAGCGAAACGCCTACCACGCCGATTCCGTCGCAGTACCTGCCGAAGTAACACAGGCGTTATGGCTATCCAGCGTGATGGAGCCAGAGGCCCAGGTACTCTATGGCTTCGTTGCAAGCACCAGCGGCGACGGTCCCGGCGCCTCCAGCAGCCGCATATCCGCGAAGCCCGCCTCCTCCAGCCATCCGCTGATCTCTTCAAAGGAGTACGTGTCTCCGTCGTCGGTATTCACCAGCATGTTGGCCGCGAACATCAGCGACCCCACCGGTCCCGTCCTGTCTTCGTTTACCAGGAACTCTGCGATTGCTATGGTCCCGCCGCTTGCCAGTGCATGGAACGTCTTGCGCAGCAGGTTTCTACTCTTGGCTTCTCCCTCGCTGTGCAGAATGTGCCCGAGCGTAGCTACGGCATACCCGCTTCCGAAGTCCGTCGTATTCAGGTCGCCTGCCAGAAAGGAGAAGCGATCCGTCAGCCCGAAGCGGTCTACGGATGCCTGTGTGGCAGGAAGCACACCGCTCCAGTCCACAGCCGTCACGGTTACATTCTCCGCGCTCTGCGCCAATGCAATGCCCCACACGCCCGATCCTGCCGCAAGGTCCAGAACCTTCGCCTTCGCGCCCCGATTCTCTAGGGCCAGATGCTTCGCCAACGTCGTTGCCGACGGATAGCTCATCGGAAAGATGTCCATGACGAAGTTCTGAAAGAAGGTGCTTCCATCGCTCTCCTGGTTGACCGCCATTCCGGGTCTGCCTGTGCCAACGATCTCATTCAGCTGAAGCCACTTCGGAATCAACTGCCCGCTCGTGTGCTTTAGGATGCCGCCCTGAAAGCTCGGTTTCGTGCTTACAAGAAACGTCTCGCTCTCTGGTGTCAGTCTGTACTGCTCTCCGTCTCTGGCGAGAAGATTCAATCCCACCAGTACATTCATAATCGCTCGCAGTCCACGCTCCGATGCTCCCGTTGCCGCGACCGTCTCTTTCAGCGTCTTTGGACTCTGATCCAGCACGTCGAAGACACGATGACGTATTGACGCCTCCAGCACCATTGTCGGGACGTACCCCCAGGCAAACTGCATAATGCGTTCAGGCGTGACTGTCGCGGTTGCGCTCATTCTTGTTCCTCTTTCAGTTGTCGGTTGAATTGGCTTGGCCCGGCGTTGCGATTGTAGACCACGCAATCCATTCCGAAATCGAAAGGAAGAAGAAAAATCTGCGCCATGACGGCTGCATCGTCTCGGGATCCCACGATCGAGGAAGTGTCGTACAAAACAACAAGAGGCCGAGAGAATTCGGCCTCTTGTTCAGATCTTCTAAAGCGCTCTAGCTCAGCGTCTCCATCATCTTGTTGATCGTGCGATTCAGATCCTTGTCCGCTCTGCGCTGCTCGTCGATCTTCGCGATTGAGTGCATCACCGTTGTATGGTGCTTGCCTCCGAACTGACGCCCGATCTCCGGCAGCGAGGCCTCGGTAAGCTGCTTGGCCAGGTACATCGCAATCTGTCGCGGCACCACGATCTGGCGCGAGTTGTTCTTCTGCTTCAGCTCCGCCACCCTCATGCCGAAGTTCTCCGCTACGGTGCGCTGGATCGTCTCGAT
>DATHJA010000301.1:0-4682 GCA_035316475.1 Edaphobacter sp.
AGCCCCTTTCAGGTTTCCGTTGCGCCCAGACCAGCGCACCTGAACAAGACCAGACGAAATTGCCTATCCTTCCACCGGCTCCGAGCCAGCCGCTTCGCCAGCCTGCGACGCTGTCGCATTCTCCGGCTGTGCGGCGCCCGAAGGCTGCTCGCCCGCCGCCGACTCTTCAACATGAGCCGCCTCAACCACTGGGGCTATAGCTTCAGCCGCCACTTGGGCTACAGCTTCAGCCGCCGGAGCGGATCCGCCTTCGCTGACTGCGGCAGGAGCCGCTGCACCCGCGAACTTCTCCTTCTCGACGCCCTGGTTGATGACCACCGCCAGATCGCGCCCGGTCGCATTGATCACCGTCGCCAAACGCTGTGCCGGAGAATTGATCAGGAACAGCAGCTTGGCAAAGAGCTCTTCCTTGCCCGGCATCTTCGCCAGATCGCCGATCTCCTCGACCGAGATGACCTTGCCGTCAACGATGCCCAGCTTGAAGGTGAACTCCGAGTTGTCCTTCACCCAGGTGGAGAGAGCCTTGGCCAGAGCCACCGGATCTCCCGAGGTATAAGCCACTGAGTTGACGCCCTTCAGCCCCTTCAGCGCATCTTCGACCTTCGTTCCCTCGGCCGACTTCGCCGCCAGCTTATTCTTCACCACGTGGTAGCTTCCGCCGACCGCGCGAACCGCCTTGCGCAGGTCGAAGTCCTTCGCCGCCGTCAGCCCGGTAAATGTACCGATGATGGCCGACGTCGAAGTCTCCAGCTCTGCCGCGAGCTTTTTTACCTTATCCGACTTCTGTGATCTGGACAGTGCCATAAAATCCTAGCCTTCACTGCTGGCCCTAATCGCCAGCTGAAAATTATGTGCCGAGCCGGTTATCCACCAGACGCGGCTAAATCCGAACCGGCGTCTTTACGCCTTGCCGGCAGCCTCAGCCGCCGCGTAGTCCAGCTGAATCCCAGGGCCCATTGTCGAGCTCAGGGTCACGCCCTTGATGTACTTGCCCTTCGCCGCCGAAGGCTTCGCCTTCACCACACTCGTAATCACCGTCGTCGCGTTGTCGATCAGCTTCTGCGAGTCAAACGAGAGCTTGCCGACGGGAACGTGCACCAGAGCCGTCTTATCCGTACGGAACTCAACCTTACCGGCCTTGATCTCTTTCACCGCGTCGGCAACGTTCGTGGTCACCGTTCCGGTCTTCGGATTCGGCATCAGACCCTTCGGTCCGAGAACCTTACCCAGACGGCCTACCGACTTCATCATGTCGGGTGTCGCAATCAGCGCATCGAAGGCCGTCCAGTTCTCTTTCTGAATCTTCTCTACCAGCTCTTCGCCGCCGAAGAACTCAGCTCCCGCAGCCTGCGCGTCCTTTACCTTGTCGCCCGACGCGATGACAGCCACAATCTTGGTCTTACCCAGGCCATGCGGCAGAACCACGGTGCCGCGAACCATCTGATCGGCATGCCGGGGATCAACGCCCAAACGCAGGGTCAGATCAACCGTCTCATCAAACTTTGCGTACTTTGCTTTCTGGAGCAGCGGAACCGCGTCCGCCAAAACGTAAGAACGGGGCTCAACGAGCGCACGCGCCTTCGCCAGATTCTTGGAGATCTTCCTTGCCATCTTCCCTCATCTCCCACCCCACTCGGATTTACTTCTCCGGGGCGTGGTTATCGACTGGTCTCAACGGCGAGTTGAGACGCTCTTTCGAGTATGCCAAAAAAATAGAAGGTTGACAACCGTTTTTACGCGAAATACCACTCTTTGTTCGTCGCAATATCATCCATTCAGGATCTTCATCATCTCCGGCGCATACCGCTCGCCCTCCACCGATCCCTTCGGCAAAGCCGTTTCAATCCGGCCCAGGTCCTCTTCGCTCAATGAGATACCCACAGCCCCCGAGTTCTCCTCCAGGCGGGCAATACTGCTGGTCCCAGGAATCGGAATCACATCGGGATGACGACTAAGCAGCCATGCCAGCGCCAGTTGCGCGGCGGTGCAGTGCCTCTCTTCGGCGATCTCCTGCAATCGGTCTGCAATGGCAAGATTGCGTTCAAACTGCTCACCCTGGAAACGTGGATTCCCTCGTCTCCAGTCCCCTGGAGCAAGCTCCTCCACGCTACGGAACCTGCCGCCGAGGAACCCGCGTCCCAGCGGGCTGTAGGCCACCAGAGCAATCCCGAGCTCCCGCAGCACCGGAAGCAGCTCTTCCTCCGGTTCACGCGTAAACAACGAGTACTCATTCTGCAGCGCGGCGATTGGATGAACCCTGTGCGCCCGACGCACCGTATCGGGAGCAGCCTCCGAAAGCCCTAAATAGTGGACCTTCCCGACCTTTACCAGCTCAGCCATCGCGCCTACCGTCTCCTCTATAGGCACCTGCGGATCGACACGATGCAGGTAGTAGAGGTCGATGTGCTCCACGCCAAGCCGCTTCAGCGACTCGTCGCAGACGCGCCGCGCATTCTCCGGGCTTCCATCCACGCCACGATTGTGCAGGTCGGATCCCAGCACAATGCCGAACTTCGTCGCCAATACGGCCTCATCCCTGCGCCCGCGCAGCGCCTTGCCGACCTTCAATTCGGAGTCGCCATAGATATTGGCTGTGTCCAGAAAATTAATTCCAAGATCCAATGCACGATGAATCAGCTCCACCGCTTTCTCATCATCCTGCGCACTACTTGTATAAACATCGGCGATCCCAATGCTCATACAGCCCAATCCAATCGCCGATACCTGTGGTCCCTGAGGACCGAGCCGTCTCTGTTCCATTGCGATGCTCTCCGGGTTTCAATCTGCCAAGATGTATTCCATTGGATGCGTTGCATTGTTAGTCGATCCTGACACCCCTGTGGGAGATTCCTCTGAAAGAGACCATCTCGCAGGCCCAAACTAAGACCTCGAAAGGAGAGCTCCATGATTGCGCGCCATTGGAGGGGCTGGACAGAGCCCCACAACGCAGACGCCTACGAGCATCTGCTCAAAACCACCGTCCTCCCCGGGCTCAAACAGATCGAAGGCTACCGAGGCGGCTACATCCTGCGTAAGAACGCCGCTGCCGAAGTCGAGTTCGTCGTGATCAACCTCTTCGACTCCCTGGACTCCGTCAAACGTTTTGCAGGACCAGACTACGAAGCTGCGGTGTTTGAGCCCGAGGCCCGCCTTCTGCTCAGCCGGATCGAATCCACGGCGCATCACTACGAGATCGTTGCCGGCCCTGTTTAGCCTGTTCAAAACTGCTCCTTGACTCGCCGCAAAGATCGCCCTATTCTGATCTCAGAAAGGCGAACAAATGGCGAAAACAATCCGACCCGCCGAATCGCTCTTCCCCATCCTCAACCAGCGCTCTTCCCAGTCGCCAGTCGGCATAGCCCGCATGGCCTTCGAGTCCACTCACGCCGACGACGGTCACCTTATCGAGTTCCGCGGCCTCAAGGTGCGCAGCATCCTCAATCGCTTTAACTCCAAGCGTATGAACTGGATGGCATGGGGCATCAATCCCTATCGTGGCTGCGAGTTCGCCTGCCGCTACTGTTATGCCCGTTACACGCACGAGTTCATGGCCCCCGCCCCCGGCCAGCCGCAGCCCGCCGGTCAGCCTGACTTCCACGACCCACTCACCTTCGAGCGCCTCATCTTCCTCAAGCAGAACACCGCCTGGCTGCTTGAGCAGGAGCTGCGCCGCCATCATCCCTCCGACCAGATCGCCATCGGTACCGCCACCGACCCCTGGCAGCCCATCGAACGTCGCGCCCGCATCACCCGCAGCCTGCTGGAGGTCTTCGCCCGCCACTCCGGCTACAAAATCGGCGTCATCACCAAGTCCCGCCTCATCCTCCGCGACACCGATCTGCTCCAGGAGATCCACCGCCGCAACAACCTCACCGTCCACATCACCATCACCACGCCCGATGCGGCCCTCGCCCGGCTGCTCGAGCCCCGCGCCCCCCGTCCCGACCTCCGCCTCGACACCGTGCGCCGTCTTCGCCAGGCCGGCATCACTACAGGCATCCTCTGCTCACCGCTCTTGCCCGGAATCACCGACACCGAAGAGGCCATCGACCGCATGGCCGGCCACGCGGCCCGGGTCAACGCCAGCTTCTTCGCTGCCAATCCGCTCTTTCTCAAGCCGTGCTCCCGTCCTACCTACCTGAGCTTCGTTCGGGAGCACTTCCCTCACCTCGAGGCCGACTATCACCGCCGCTTCGACCATGCCGACTTCGCCTCGAAGTCCTACGCCCAACACCTCAGCCGCATCGTCGCCGCCGCCCGCGAGCGCCACGGCCTCAACCGGCGCCGACGTGAAGACTCCAATGATGTAAAAAGTCCCACGGAATCCGCCGCCAACGATCCGCTCCGGACTCCCGCTCCCGAGCACACGGCACTTCCTCGAAAGAAAGCACCCTCATCTGTATGGTGGCCCGAGCAGAAGACTCTCTTCGGCTAACCCGCCCGGTTCAGTGCTCGCCTCAGTCCAGATCGATAGGAGTAAACGATGCAAACATGGTGGACGATTCGGCTAGCTGGTTCAAAGGCACGATCTCGCAGACGGCGGCGTACCTCTCCCAGAGCTTCCGCACAACGGGGTTCGAGTGCGCTCGCTCCACTCCTCCCACGGCCCACTCGAAGACCTCCACAATCGTGCCGTCCCCTGCTCTTGCTGCGATCACTGGACGATCGGTAGCCAATCCCTC
>DATHJA010000302.1:0-5451 GCA_035316475.1 Edaphobacter sp.
CATATCGCCATCCTCTGCACCTCTGTCCTCGCCCTGGCTCCTGCGATTGAAGCCCTCGGCCTTCCCCGCAACGCCGGCGCAATGACCAGCGGTCACTATTCTGATCCCGACCTTGAGATTCATACCGCCTAACTCAACCCAGACACCGGCTGGCAAAGACGGTTCAAGTAACATTGTCTGCGATGAATCGCAGACAGTTTCTCCAAACTCTCAGCGCAGCCACAGCAACCGGTCTTCTTGGCGCGGCAAAACCTGCCTCCCACCCCAACATTGTCTTCCTCTACGCCGACGATCTCGGCTACGGCGACGTCAGCTGCTACGGCGCTACCTCCGTCCAGACGCCGAACATCGATGCGCTTGCGGCTCAGGGGCTGCGCTTTACCGATGCCCACGCCACGTCGGCCACATGCACTCCTTCGCGCTACTCCGTGATGACCGGACAGTATGCATGGCGCAAACAGGGCACCAGCATTCTTCCGGGCGATGCTTCTCTCATCATCGATACGCATCAACTCACTCTCCCGTCTCTCCTGAAGCGCGCCGGCTATACGACAGGAATCGTCGGCAAGTGGCACCTGGGCCTGGGCAGCGGTGAGATCAACTGGAACGCGGAGATCAAGCCGGGCCCACTGGAGCTGGGCTTCGACTACTCGTTCATTATTCCCGCCACACCCGACCGCGTTCCATGCGTCTTCGTCGAAGACCGTCGTGTCGTCAACCTGAATACCGCCGATCCGATTCATGTCAGCTACAAGGCCCCATACCCGGGCGAGCTTACCGGCAAGAATCATCCTGAGTTCCTGAAGATGAAGCCCAGCCATGGACACGACATGGCAATCGTCGACGGAGTCAGCCGCATCGGCTACATGGAGGGCGGCAAATCGGCCCTGTGGGTGGATGAGGACATCGCGGACACGCTCTCCTCAAAAGCTGTCCGCTTCATCGAGCAGAACAACCATCGTCCCTTCTTTCTCTATTACCCCATGCACGACATCCATGTTCCTCGGCTGCCGAATAAGCGCTTCGTTGGAAAGACTGGTATGGGGCCACGCGGCGACGCCATCGCCGAACTCGACTGGTGCGTGGGCCGCATCCTCCAGACGCTGGAGAAACAAGGCATCGCGCACAACACACTCATCGTCCTTTCAAGCGACAACGGACCTGTCGTCGATGACGGCTATCAGGACCAGGCGGTCGAACGACTTGGAACACACAAGCCCGCCGGCATCTATCGCGGCGGCAAGTACAGCAACTTCGATGGCGGAACACGTGTGCCCTTAATTGTCAGATGGCCAGACCACATTAAGCCGGAGACTACCTCCAACGCGCTCGTCGACCAGATCGATCTGCTGGCATCGTTCGCCGCTCTTACCGGTCAACCACTCAGCCACCACGATGCTCCGGACAGCGTCAACACCCTGACGGCGCTGCTCGGACGCTCCAGCACCGGCAGAAGCTCCTTCGTCGAAGAGGCCGGATCTCTTTCGCTGGTCGAAGGCAACTGGAAGGTCATCCGCGGCAATGGGCAGCCTGCTTACGATCCGAACACGAAGATCGAGCTCGGCAACGCGACCAGTCCACAGCTCTACAATCGAGTCGCCGATCCCGCTGAGCACCAGGATGTCGCTCAGGCGCATCCGGAGATCGTCCAGCGCATGCTGGCCACTCTCGATCACATTCAAGCGGCGGGTAGAAGCCGCCCCTAAGTTTCGCTGCTGCAGGAAAAAGAACACGAGGCCCTGAAAACATCCGTGAAGAGCCCAAACAGCAGAATGCTTAGAACTCCCATCCAAGTCCGCTAATCTCCATTCCCTGCAAGGCGACTCCATTCGTCACAAAACACGCTCTCTTCGTCTCCATCCCTACTCCCAAACCCACCGCAAAACCTGTCACAATGGTGTAAGAGTCGCCGGTCCCTGTTTGTTCCTGCCCACGAAGGCAGAAGGAGATTCGCCCATGGCCGCCCCCAGCAGTTACGAAGCTATACTTCCCCAGCAGCCCGGGCTCCAGGTTTTCATCGCTCCCCCTGCGCATCCAACACCGCAGTCTGAGATCATCGCGGCGTTGCGCACCATCCCTGCACTCGACGGGCTTACTGAAGAGGAGTACCGCTGGTTTGCCATCAACGGTACCGAACGCGTCGGTGAAGACGGTGCAATGGTCTTTGCCGAAGGCAGCCCGTGTGACCGCTTGGTCTTCATCCTCAAGGGCGAGGTCCACGTGCGCCGTCACAACGCCGGCCCCATGGCGCTGTGGATCGGACGCGCAGGCCAGATGACGGCAAAGCTTCCCTTCTCGCGCATGAAGGTCTATGGCGGGGAAGGCTATCTCGTCGGCCCTGGATGGTCGCTCGATATCCACGAGGACCTCTTCCCGGATATGCTCGCCACGATCCCCTCCATGACGCAGCGATGCGTCTCCACCATGATGGATCGCGTCCGTGAGGTCACGCGCATGGAGCAGCAGGCGGAAAAGCTCGCCGCACTGGGCAAGCTTGCCGCAAATCTGGCGCACGAGCTCAACAACCCGGCCTCTGCCGCTCAGCGATCCGCATCCAGCCTCTTCTCCGAGCTGCGTCACTACGGCGACCAGAAGTATCGCCTCGGCAACCTCTGCCTCTCCGACGCCCATACATCGCAGTACCGCTCCTGGGTGGCGCGCACTCGCTCCACGCTCGCCGAACACGAAGCACTGAACGGAAAGAGCCCCGACGCGCTTGCCATCAGCGATCGCGAGGTCGACCTGCTGAACTGGCTTGAGACCCACAACATCCCCAATCCCTGGGCCATCGCTCCAGCGCTGGCCGAGACCGGAATTGCCTCCTCGCAGCTGGACGAGCTCGCGGGCTTCGTCACCTCCGAGGCCCTTCCCGTCGCCGTCGCCACCTTTGCCAGCTCGCTGCGCGTGGAGCGCATGGCCGAGACCGTCGTGAACTCGACCGTCCGCATCTTCGACCTTATCCGGGCCATCAAAGACTACTCGTACATGGACCAGGCGCCTATTCAGGACATCGATCTGGGACAGTCGCTCGAAAACACCCTGGCCATGTTCAAGTCACGGCTGCAGAACGTCTCCGTGGTCACTGATTTCGATCCGGAGCTTTCCCCTGTTGCCGGCTATGGGCGAGAGCTCAACCAGGTATGGACCGCGCTGATTGAAAATGCTCTGGAGGCGATGAAAGACCAGGGAACCCTGCGCGTCTGTACACGGCAGCAGGGCCGGATGGCCTTCGTTGAGGTGTGGGATACGGGCCCTGGTATTGAACCGGAGTTGAAGAGCCGCATCTTCGAGCCCTTCTACACCACCAAAGCCCCCGGACGCGGACTCGGGCTCGGGCTTGACACCTCGCAGCGCATTCTGGAGCGGCACTCAGGCTACATCCACGTTGAATCCCGTCCCGGATCCACCTGCTTCCAGATTCGGCTTCCGCTGGAGCAGGCACAGGCATACTGATCCAGGCAGCACCGGCACAAATTAGTTCTGCGCGGTGCTGCCTCCCCCTCCTACTACATCCCTTCCAAGCCGAGTCACCGTTTCGACCAGAAGATCGAAGTCGCCTCTCCGCGAGCGATGGTTCGAGATAGCTACGCGGATCGCGAATCTTCCCTCGAGCATGGTTCCCGAAGGTACCGCGACTCCGCTCTCCTGCAGCCGCATCAAAATCTCTTTGTTCTCCTCGTCGCTCGCTCCGGCATACCGAAAACAGACGATATTCAGCGGAGCCTCGGCAGCTAATTCGAGCTCATGGGATCTCTCCACCAGAGAGACCAGATACTGCGCCTGCTCCACATTCTGCTCGATCATCGCGGTGATCGCATCCACCCCTTGCGCCTTCAGGCTCATCCACGCCTTCAGTGCCCTGAACCCCCGCGACAGCTCCACCCCGCGGTCGGCGAAGCGAAGCCCTCCCGCCGCCGGCCCGCGCTCCATCGCGGTCAGATAGCTCGCTCCGGTGGCAAACGCGGCTTTGTGTACCTCGGGATCGCGCACCAGCACACAGCCGATGTCATACGGCATATATCCCCACTTATGCAGATCGAAGGCCAGCGAGTCGGCTCGCTCCATCCCTTGCACGCTTGGCCGAAGCCTCTTCGACCAGTACGCCAGAGCCCCGAAGGCTCCATCTATGTGGAACCACATCTCTTCCTGCAGGCACACATCGGCGATTGCCGTCAGATCGTCCGTGGCCCCTGTGTTCACGGTCCCGGCCGTCGCCACCACGCAAACCGGCTTCAGCCCCGCCGCACGGTCCTCCGCAACGGCCTCGCGCAGATCCTGAACCTTCATCCGATAGTGGCTGTCTACCCCAATCGTACGCAGAGCCGCCCGGCCCATTCCCATCAACTCCATCGCCTTCTTCAGCCAGCTATGGGCCTCCGACGAGCAGTACACGCGCATCTCCGGTCCGCCGCGCACTCCTTCCCCGCGCACATCGAAACCCGCCTTCGCATGCCGCCCCACTGCCAGGCCGATCAGGTTCGCCATTGTGCCGCCACTCATCAACAGCCCACTTGTGCCTTGGGGCATGCCCATCAGCTCCGCCATCCAGCGGATCACCTGCTCTTCCACCAGCGCAGCCGAATCATCGAATCCCCCAACGTTGGGATTCATCCCCGCAGCCAGCATCTCGGCAAGCACACCCTCTGCCGTGCCGTTCCCCATCACCCATCCCCAGAAACGGGGGTGCGTGTTCCCGATCCCATACGGCAACACGTCGCTCACAAAACTCTCGTAGACCGATGCCGCTCCCTGGCCATCGCGCGGCAAGGGCTCCTCTTCCATCCTGCGACGTACATCCTTAGGAATCTGCTGCCATACCGGCTCACCTCGCCGGCCCCGCAGGTGGTCGAAGATCCGGTCCACCATCCGGTACCCCAGGGAGCGCAGCTGCTCCCACTCTGCCTCATTCACAGGATCGAGGCCCTTCTCCGCCTCGTTCGAACACTCACCTTCGCCAGCTAACGTTCGGCTCATAACACTTAACAATAGCGATTAAAGAAGGCCTGCGCCCTCGCATACCCCAAGGCTTCCGGGTGTTCTGCTCAAAATCTATTGAGGGTTTCTTCTGGAAAGAAGACGAAACGCTACTTCGTAACCTCAACACCCCGCCAGAAGGCAACGTGGTGCTTCACATTCCGAGCCGCGGGCTTAGGATCCGGATAGTACCACGCCGCGTCCTGGTTCTCCTGCCCGTCCACGACGATTGTGTAGTACCGCGCCTGCCCCTTCCATGGGCAGCTTGAGGTCGTCGAACTCGGCCGCAGATACTCTCGCTTAACTGTCTCGTCGGGAAAGTAAATGTTCCCTTCCACCGTCTCGTACGTTTCGCTCTCGGCCAGAACCTGACCATTCCAAACTGCCTTCGCCATAGTCTGCAACCCGTCTTTTCAAGAATTTACAGCAAAGCCGCTCCAGCACTCCCGGGCGGCACAGTACACCAGTTTCCAGAGA
>DATHJA010000303.1:0-6290 GCA_035316475.1 Edaphobacter sp.
GGGGCCGAAGTCCACTTGCCGCTCCCCTGGTTCCTGCTTCCTGCAAACTTCATGGTGCACAGGGGAGGATTCGAACCTCCGTACGTCATAGACGGGCAGATTTACAGTCTGCTGCCATTAACCACTCGGCCACCTGTGCACTTCGCTGCCAACCCACCTACCCTGCAGCCCATTCACCCCATCAAGTCCGCACGTCGATCATCCAGCCGCCGATCACGCGGGTTATGCATCCTTGAAGAAGTCTCCGGAGTTCTGCATGGCCAGAACGGCCCGACAGTACAACCAAATCCAATCTCTTTGCTGAGGAAACTGGAGCTGGCGAAGGGACTTGAACCCCCGACCCTCTGATTACAAATCAGATGCTCTACCAGCTGAGCTACGCCAGCCCAAACAGCTTGTTGTCTTGCCCCCTGTAAGCGCGGCTGCGGAACGCGCAGTCGTGCCTGCGCAGAGTGCGCCGCAGAGCTAACTTTAGCACAGCGAAGGTCCAGCCGCAAAACACCAGCGAAGCCGCATATTTAGCCGTTGCCAGCCATCGCCAGCACCGCGGCGCGCTCCTGCGGAGAGGCGATCCGGACCGAGGCCATGCCTGCGGCTGTCGCTGCATCAATCCCCAGCTGCGCATCCTCAAAGACCAGGCAGTGCTCCGGCGCCACTCCCAGCCGTTCGGCGGCCAGCAAAAAGGGCTCCGGATGCGGTTTGCCGCGCGTGTAATCTCCGGCGCAGACCAGGGTCTCGAAACGATCGAGAAGGTTCAGCGCGGTCAGAGAGGCCCTGACCGAATCCTGCGTGCTGCCCGAGACGACGGCAAAGGGAATCTCGCCGTACCGGGCTTCGATATGCTCAAGCACCTCGGGAACCGGCTTCATCAGCGGCAGGTTGGCATAGAACAGCACCTCCTTGCGCTGCTGGAGAAGCTCCAAAGGCATCGAGAGGTTGTGACGCTGGTTCAGGGTAGAGATAATCTCCGCGACCGGCATTCCTCCCCATTCATAGAACAGCTCTTCGGCAAACTCGCAGTTCCACTCCAGAAGAACCTTCTTCCAGGCGACGTAGTGCAGCGGCATAGAATCGGCGATGGTTCCGTCGCAATCGAAAAGGTATGCCTTAAAATCCCCCTCGGGGAGCTTCAGCTTCATCAAAACGAATCTCCTTGGCTCTCACATCCTGCAGGAAAGCCTGTATCTATGATGACAGATCGACTGAAAAGCTTCTGCCGCGTTCTCTCACTTCGCCCGCACGAATGCAGGTTGATTGCGTGAGAACATTTGCCCCGTCCAATACCTGTAGATCACTCTCCGGAGGTGTCTTTCGCATGTCATCGTTCGTCCGGTTGGCCATCGGCCTTTTGCTCCTTGTTCCATGCGCGACACTCACCCTTGCGCAAAGCCCTGAGCCGTCTCAGCAGACGGAAGGCCCGCTTCCCTCTGCTCCAGCGAAGGCCAAGACGCTCGACAACAACTCCATCCTCCGCATGGTGAGCGCCGGGTTGAGCGACGACCTCATCCTGGCAGCGATCGCCGCGCAGCCCGGGCAGTACTCGACCGACGCCGATTCACTGGTGGACCTCAAGGACTCCAACGTCTCCGAGCGCGTCATCACGGCAATGATCAACAAGGGCCGTAAGCGTCTGACCTCGGAGACGGCATCTGCATCCGAGGATCCGCCTGCAGCTCCCGTCTCCGAAGTCAGCGAGATCGGGGCCTACTACAAGGATCGCAGTGGCACCTGGCAGCCGCTCCAGACCGAGGTCGTCCACATCAAGTCCGGCGGATGGCTGAAGTCGACGGCAACACATGGCATCATCAAGCAGGACCGCAACGGCCATCTCAATGGGCGCGAATCGAAGCTTCCCCTGCAGGCTCCAGTGGAGATCCTCGTCTACGCCGCGCCCAGCGTCGACATCGCCGAGTACGATTTCCTTCGCTTCCGCATCCACTCCGACAATCGCGAGTTCCGCGCGCTGACCGGAGGTGTCTTTCACTCGACCGGCGGAGCCCAGCGCGATGAAGTTTCCTTCCATCCCGTGAAGGCAGGGCCGCGGGCATGGCGCTTCACCGTCGACCAGTCTACCGGCGGCGGCGAATACGGCATCCTTCCTCCCGGAACGGGAAATGTAACCAACGGAGGCAAGATCTACACCTTTGCCATTACTGAATAGACCACATTGCTCTCCTGCTCAAGACAGAGTAGAAACAGACAGGATGGCTGACTCCCCCATAACTCATGTCCCTGATGCGTAAGTCCACGCGGTACTCTCTTCTGCTTGCTGCAGCGCTGGTCGTCGCCCTGATCGTCGCCATCATCCTGCGCAAAGCGGCTCCGCCGGAGGCCGCACGCCTGTTGCCTGAATCCGACGCCATCGTCTACGTCAACCTGAAGCCTCTGCGCTTGGCAACCCACTTCGACCGCTCCCCTGTCAACCGCGCTGCTGAGTACCAGCAGTTCGTCGACGCGACAGGAATCGTCCCCGAACGCGACCTGGACGATGCTGCGTTCGCGCTTCACCGCATGGACAACCCCAACGGCCCGAACGGCCCGGTCGGATACTCCGAGGTCTTCGAAGGACGCTTCGACGGCGAGAAGCTCGCGCACTATCTGGAATCGATCGCCACTGCGCGCGAGACCTACGCCGGCCATACTATCTACACGGTAGCCATCCACGATGGCCAGGTGACACGTCCTCTCCGCGTCGCCCAGCTCGGCTACGACTCCATCGCCGCATCCAACATGCCCACTGAGGAACAGATCCACTCCATTCTGGACCGCCACCGCTCGGCGGCATCGCCCTTCTCCGGCTCTTCCCTGCTCTCAGCCCGGTATCGCGACGTCCCTCTGCTCTCAAGCGCCTGGGGCATCGGCCACATCGGCCTGCCCTTCTCCGATCGCGGATTCATCAGCATCCTTGGCCTGCAGCTTCCTCTGCCGGAAGACACCACCTTCGTCGCCAGTCTCCGCTACACCGGATCGCTGCGGCTGCGTATCGAAGAGATCTCGCCAACAGAAGCCGACGCCGTACAAGCAGCGCAAAAGCTTTCCATGTTGCTTGAGTTGTTCAAGTCGCTTCAGCAGGTACAGCCCCGCAACCCCGACGACGCCGCATTTCTCCGCATGGTGAGCTCTATCAAGATGGACCAGCACAAGGACCGCGCCATTCTTACGGCCACCGTTCCTATCGAGCTGTTGCAATCCCTCACCAGCGCCACTGCAGCTTCGCCTCGAAGCGCCGCACCTGACTCTGAGGTTCCTTCGACACCTTCCCACTAAAGGTGCTGGCACTCTTCCTTAGGCGCAGAATCGAGCCAACTGCCCGTCGCTCTCGCCGATCTCCACGCTTATCTCCTGGGAACGGTGATTGGCGAGAAAATCCAGGAGAGCCCTGATGCAGTCCTGGTCGAGCTTGCGTCCGGCCAGAGCATTCAGAATCGGCAGGGCCTCCCCGTAACTCAATCCCGCGCGATAGGGCCGATCCTCCGACAACGCGCCGTAAACATCAGCAACCGCAATGATTCGCGATTCAATCGAAAGGTCGCGGGCCCTCAGCCGATTCGGATATCCGCTGCCGTCCAGCTTTTCGTGATGCTCTCCTGCCACAATCGCGATCTCCTGGAAGGGCCCGATCTGCTCGAGGATCTTTCGCGTCAGCCCGGGATGCTGCCGCACGATCTTCCACTCTAACCCCGTGAGCTTCGTCTTTTTGTCCAGAATCCGGTTCGAGATGCTCAGCTTGCCGAGATCGTGCAGCAGGGCCGCACGCCAAACCAGCTGCACGCGGTCCGCGGGAAGGTGCAGGTTTTCCGCAATCGCCCGCGCTAGCTCCGCCACGCCCCTCGAGTGACGGAAGGTGAAGGGCGACTTCGCATCCACTATCTCTGCAAAGGCCTCGCAGATCCTGTCGATCTGCTGATCCTCCAGCAATTGCATGCTGTGCGGATCAAGGTCGAGCACCGCGGCACGGGTGACCTCATGGCTATCCGTAGCCTGGCAGTTCGTCCACAGGACATTCCGCCGGTCGAGCTCCAACGCCGCTGCCACCAGCTCGGGATCGAACCAGCTTCCGCTCCAGTCCTTCATCGTCTCGATAGCGATTCCCGGATTCCGTCCGATCGAGAACATATCCAGATGCTGTGCGATCGCGCAGAGCCGGGCCAGCCGCGGAATATCGTCTTCGCGCAGGCGGTTCGGATATCCCGATCCATCCCAGTGCTCTTCAAGGCTGCCTACAGCATCGGCGGCCAGCCTGCCCATTCCCAGTTTGCTGACAATGCTCGCGCCGCGGTCGCAGCGGAGACCGATCATCTCTTCGTTGCCGATATCCTTCAGCAGCAGGGCATAGTACAGGCTGCTCTTCTCCTCGGCCGTGAACCCCGCCTCGTCGGCGATTCTCAGGCCCAGCAGACAGCTTCGCATCGCATGCCCCCGCATGGTGCCGTCGGTCAACTCGATGGCAAACGAGAGTGCGGAGATTACCTCAGAAAGAGAGATCGACTGGTCCAACTCCTGAATTTCCTTTCGATAGGAGGCTGACGTCTGGCCCATAACGATCGATTCCACTCCGCAATTTGACTGGCGAGTCTGGAATCCTTTTGAAGTAGATCACGTCCCGTGGGAGGTGAGCCCTTCCAAAGGCCCACAGCGACTATAGGGACTTTTTTCTTAACCTGCCACTAACACAAAAGATGCACGGCGGCTTGCTCTGGAAGCCTGTTCTCGAAATGAAATCGTGAGGAAAACCCGGGCTTAATTGAAGCCCTATCTATTTTCTATCACTTCCGCAGCGTCTTCTCCGTCCCATAGAGAGCCAGCAGGGGATGGCGGACGACAGCCCGGAACTCATAGTGGCCTGTAACCGGGAGCCCTGTAAGCTCCGCGGAGAACACTCCCGTATGGGTTACTGCCTGAACCGGCATGGCAACCCATGCTGCCGTCCGGGCGTGAATATCCTCTCCCTCGATCGACCTGTACTCGAACCCTACCTCCAGAGACGAGGCTCCTCCCATATCGAGCAGGTCGCCCTCCAGGTGATAATTTCCCGACTTCGCATCCCAGCGATACTCCGCGGTCTGGACACGCGGTGGCACCAGCGCCGGCTCTACGTTCGTCAACCGCAGCACCACTGGATTCGACCACTGCTTGTTGTCTTGCAATCTCTGCGACTGCATCGTGCGGATATGCAGGCCATCGTCTTCCATATGGAAGGTCGTCTTCGGAGTCACCTTCGGCGCATACTCCAGCACCTCGCCGTTCGCTCCCAGAACACTTACCTCTGTCTTTGCGGTCGCCTTCACCGAGTGCAGCACCACATCCTTCCACTCTCCCATCTTCCATGGAGTCGCCGGATCGACGATGGCATACAGCGCGCTCGAATCCTTCTTCTTCGTAAACCAGACATCGCCCTCGTTGGTGATGATCCACGGCCTCACCCCATAGATCGCCTCCGAGTTAACGAACATCCACAAGCCGATCTCGCGCAGCCGTTCCTCCTGTTCGATGGCCAGCTCTCCGTTCGGCTTCGGTCCCACGTTCAGCAGCAGATTGCCGCCCTTCGCCCGGGTCTCAATCAACAGACGAATCAACTCATGCCCGGACTTGTAGTGATCGTTCTGCGGCTGGTACTGCCAGGCCTCCCCCATCGTGATGCACGACTCCCAGGGCTCATCGAAGATCTGTCCTGGAATCGTCTGTTCCGGAGTCCTCATGGCTCCGCGCGTGACCACAATCTCCGGCTGCAGCTTCCACGCCACTTGTCGCAGACCCGTCGCTTCGCCATCGAAAAAAATCACATCCACCGGCCCATAGTGCGTCAGCAGCTCGCGAAGCTGCGCACTGTCGTACTCAAGCAGCCCGGGATTATGGCTTGGTTGCACCTCCCCGATGCCGCGAGCGATGGTCTTCCCATTTTTATGCAGCCAGTAAAAATCATCCGGCGAAAAGTACAGCCCCGGCGCTATTCCCTGCTTCTGGAACGCCTTCAGCACCTCGGAGGTAATATCCCGATGAAAGGGAGTGTTCATCACATTGAACGGCGTCGTCTCCGTCGCATACATCCCGAATCCCGAGTGATGCTTCGCCGTAAAGACCACATACCGCACCCCCGCCAACCGAGCCACCCGGGCCCACTCGGCCGGGTCGAACCGCGTAGGATCGAAGGTCTTCGGAAGCTCGTTGAAGAACCGCTCCGTGTAATCGGGCGACGCCCCCACAAGCGAGTGGCTGATCGTCACACCAAGCTGGCTGTCCACGCTCCAGTGAATGAACAGGCCAAAGCCCTGGTCGCGAAACCACTCCAC
>DATHJA010000304.1:0-2643 GCA_035316475.1 Edaphobacter sp.
ATGCGTTACACCAAGAGACATGTGGTCCGATACGCCAAGCTGTTTCAGTGTCGCGTCTGGGCTGATGTTGAGCATGTACTCCAGCCAGTCCGATCCATCCGGCACCTGCTGGCTGATCCAGTCCGTGCTGGTCTCGTCGCGTCCTCCATGCCAGTAGGGGCGGAAGCCGAGGAGGTCGCGGTAGAAGCGATTCTCGACGCTGGGGTCCTTGACGACGAATCCGGCGTGGATGATGCGCCGCGAGACGGCAGTGGGGGGAACCGGAGTCGGAATCGCGGAACCCTTCTTCTCCTGGACAAAGATGATCAGGTTCTCCTCGGGATCGCGCACGCTGAAACGTCCCTCCCGAAGTGGGTCGACGATGGTCACCGAGTGGGCCTTCAGGTAGCTCTCGAGCGCCCGGGCGTCGCGCGTCATGAAGCCCACGGCAGCCAGCCGCGCCTTCGGCGCGGGCGAGGGCAGAGGCTGAACCTCGATCCATTGCAGCCCGTTGACCGCGTAGCGCGTGATCTCGCCGGCCTTGTCCGGGCTGTAACCGAGGGTCTGGCTGTAGAACTTCGCGGTGGCGGCTGGATCGCTGGCGTAGACGCGGACGAAGGCGACGCCGGTGATGGCGGGACGCTTCTGCGACCAGCCAAGAGTGGTTGCGGCGAATAAAAGTACGAGGATAAACGCTCTTCTCATCTCGAGCGCCACTCTATCGTCACCACAGGGCGAAGTCAACGCGGGGTGATGGTTAGCCTGCTCTGAGTGGCTCATCCTTTCTCGTAGTGGAAGTGCAGCTCCTGTTCGCTGGCAATGGGGTGACCGTCGCGATTGGCGGGGTTGAAGGTCCACTGCCGTATGGTTGCGATCACAGTCTCGTCGATGGTGTGTTCGATCCCTTTCACCAGCTTCAGATCCGAGACCTTGCCGTTCTCGTCGATGGTGATGTCAACGACGACGTCTCCCTTGGTTCCCGGCGACATCGTGGAGAGATCGGGCGCCGGTCTTGGGAAGTACTTCACCAGCGCGATGCTGATATCGCCGGAGCCCAGGGCGTCCGCTCCGCTGGATGCGTCCGGGTGGTCGGAGACGATGGAGTTGGCGTTCGGCGAGGTGATGGTCTCGCGTTTGGGTGGGGCCTTCTCGGGTGTGGGAGGCTTCGTCTGCGCCTTCGCCGCGAGGGGAGGAGTCTTCGGGGAAGGAGCGATGGACTGCACCGGAGCACGTCCAGGAAGGTAAGTCAGGACGATGTTGTGACCGTGCTCGGTTCCCGGATAGCGGATCGGAGCGATCCAGTGCCGGCCGTGATAGACCAGGACACCGAGCACCAGAAGGTGCGCTGCCGTGGAGCCAATCAAGGCCGCGCGGCTGCGGACGGGTACGGCGGATGGCTTCCCAAAGGTCTCCATGCTTCTCCCGATGCTGAAGCTTTTGGTTTAGACGCGGGAGAACCGAGTTTGCTGCTTCTCCTGGTGGCGCTCGACGGCGAGCTGGATAAGCCGGTCGATGAGCTGCTTGTAAGGCAGGCCCGATGCGGCCCAGAGTTTGGGGTACATGCTGATGGAGGTGAAGCCGGGTAGGGTGTTGATCTCGTTGAGGAAGATGCGCGGCTTCTTTCCAGGCTTTCCCTTCCTCGCGGGGCGGGCCGGCTCCATCAGGAAGTCGACGCGGGCGAGTCCGGCGCAGTCGCAGGCCTTGAAGGCCTCGACGGCCATCTGGCGGATTTGTTTTGATTCGGCAGCGGTTAACTTTGCCGGGATAATCGGGACGCTCGAGTCGGAGAGGTACTTGGCCTCGTAGTCGTAGAACTCGGCTCCAGGGACGATCTCGCCGACGACGGAGGCCTCGGGAGAGTCGTTGCCGAGGACGGCGACCTCGAGTTCGCGGGGTTTCACGCCCGGCCCGCCGACTCCCTGCTCGATGATGAGCTTGCGGTCGAAGCTGGCGGCCTCGTCCATCGCGGAGGCGAGTTCCTTGCGGTCGTGGACCTTGCTGATCCCGACCGAGGAGCCGAGGTTGGCGGGTTTGACGAAGACCGGGTACTTGAGCGCTGCTTCGATCTTTTTGGTGCAGGCGCGCGGGTTGGCGTTCCACTCGCTGCGGAGGAGCGAGATCCAGGGGGTCTGGGGCAGGCCCGCGGCGGCGAAGAGGTTCTTCATGGCTACTTTGTCCATGCCGGCGGCGGAGCCGAGGACGCCGGAGCCGACGTAAGCGATGTCGGCCAGCTCGAAGAGGCCCTGAATGGTTCCGTCCTCGCCGAAGGTCCCGTGGAGGACGGGGAAGATGACGTCGAGGTCGAGCCGGGGGCGGGAGAGCTCGGCGTTGGCGCTGAGCTGCAGCGGCTGGAGCGATTCGGCCGGGACCGGCGGGATGATGACTGCCTCGCCGCGCTTGAGGACGGCAGCGGTGGGGGTGGCGGCAGGGTCGCCGGCGAGGCGAGGGTTCTCCGGGGCCTGTTTGCCGGTGAGCAGCGCCTGGGCGTCGGAGGAGGTGACCCATTGGCCCTCCCGGGTGATTCCGATGGGGACGACCTCGTACTTCTTCCGGTCGATGGCTTTGAGGATCGAGGCGGCGGAGAGGAGAGAGACTTCGTGCTCTCCGGAGCGTCCGCCGAAGAGGATTCCGATGCGCTGCTTTTTCTTCATTTCCTCTTAGTCT
>DATHJA010000305.1:0-2399 GCA_035316475.1 Edaphobacter sp.
GCTGTGGGAGCAGGGGCTGATCTATCGCGGAGCCTACATCGTCAACTGGGACCCGGCGATCCAGACGGCGGTCAGTGACCTTGAAGTGGAGCACGAGGAACGCGCGGGAAAGATTTATCACATTCGCTATCCGCTGGCCGATGGTACCGGCTCCATCGTCGTGGCGACCACGCGGCCGGAGACGATGCTGGGCGACGTGGCCGTGGCCGTGAACCCTGCCGACGAGCGTTACACAGCCGTAATCGGCAAGATGGTCAAGCTGCCGCTGAGCGGAGTAAATGGCGGCGCGGAGCGGGAGATTCCGATCCTCGCGGACGACTGGGCGAAGCCCGAGTTCGGCACCGGCGCCGTAAAGGTAACGCCCGCACACGACCCCAACGACTTCGCTATCGGGCAGCGGCATGGACTGCCGAATCTTTCGATCCTCGACGAGACCGCACACGTTGCTCTGCCAGGCTCGCCCTACGACGGCATGGAGCGATATGCCGCGCGCGAGAAGATGGTTGAGGACCTGCGCGAACGGGGACTGTTGGTCGATGTGAAGGACCACACGCTCTCGATCGGGCTGAGCCAGCGAACCGGCGTGGTGATCGAGCCGCGGCTCTCGCAACAGTGGTTTATCAGGATTCAGCCGCTCGCAGATAAGGCCATCGAGGCAGTCGAGAAGGGCTACATACGATTTACGCCGGATCAGTACCGCAAGACTTATGACGAGTGGATGAAGAATATCCACGACTGGTGCATCTCGCGACAGCTCTGGTGGGGACATCGGATTCCGGCGTGGCACTGCGCGAAGTGTGCGGAGATCATCGTGGCCCGCGAGAATCCGACGGCATGCAGCAAGTGTGGATCGAAGGAACTGACGCAGGAGACCGATGTGCTGGACACGTGGTTCTCGAGCGGCCTGCTTCCCTTCACCGTCTTCGGTTGGCCCGGAACGGATGGATCGAATGGGCTGACCCGTGACCTTGCGGAGTTCTATCCGACGGAGTTACTGGTCACCGGCTTCGATATCCTCTTCTTCTGGGTGGCGAGGATGATCATGCTGGGCTGCCACTTCATGCTGGATGTCCCGATGCCCGATGGATCGAAACGTACCCTGAAGGATGCCGTGCCTTTCCGCGAGGTGTACATCCATGCGCTGGTGCGTGACGCCGAGCGGCAGAAGATGTCGAAAACGAAGGGCAACGTCATCGATCCCATCGAGATCGTCACGAAATACGGCACCGACGCCGTACGGTTCACGCTGGCCAGCATGGCCTCGCCGGGAACGGATATTGCCTTCAGCGAATCGCGGACCGAAGGCTATCGCGCCTTTGCCAACAAGATATGGAATGCGGCGCGCTTTCTGTTCATGCAGGTCGAGCGCGCCAGAGAGGCCGGATACAAGGTCTCGATGCTGGCGAGTGGCACAGTTCCTGAGCTTCCCGAAGACACTCCCCTCGAGACGCGCTGGATCTTCGGCCGGCTGAACGCCGTTAGCGGCGAGGTCGAGCGCGCCTTGAAGGATTACCGCTTCGACGAAGCCGCGGCAGCCGTCTATCAGTTCTTCTGGGGCGAGTTCTGCGACTGGTATCTGGAGCTGGTGAAGCTGCGGCTAGAGTTCGGTGAGGGGGCGGAGAAGAATGCTACGACCGCACTTACGCTCGCATCGCTGATCGCGGTCTTTGAGGCCGCGCTGCGGCTGCTGAGCCCCTTCATGCCCTTCCTCACCGAGGAGCTCTGGCATGCGCTGTACGAAGGCAAGCCTCCCGCAAAGTCGATCGCGCTGACACAGTACCCACAGACAAAAGACTTCGTGGCGGACGAAGCTTCTGTTGCCGCGATGACGACCCTGCAGGAGCTGATCACGACGGTACGCGCTCTGCGCAAGGAGCTGGGTGTTCCAGAGAAGGAAGCAGCGCCGATCCGGCTGCATGCGGAGAATCGTGTGCTCGCACTGGCCGACGCAAACCGCGACATGCTGGCGAAGATGGCGCGGGTCTCCGAGGTGGAGTTCTCGGCTGAGACGCTCTCCGGCAGCAATGCACGAGCGACAGCAAGCTTCGACGTGGCGGTTATCTATGAGCGTCAGATCGATGTCGCAGCCGAACGCGAGCGGTTGACCAAAGAGCTGGCCAAGCTCGAGAAGGGCCTGACTGCGGCGGAGAAGCAGCTGGGCAACGAGGCTTTTATGGCGAAGGCTCCCGCGCATATTGTGGAAGGTCTGCGGAAGCAGGCAGCCGAGACGAAGATGCTGCACGAGAAGGCAAAGACCGCCCTTGAAGCGCTGCCCCCGGAGTAGCGGAGACAGGCGTTGTGGTCTCAGAGGTTTAGGATTACAGCATGGACTGGAAGAGCAAACGGATACGAGCCATCCTTGAAGCAGCGCTCGCGGAAGATAAGGTAGCCAACGATGT
>DATHJA010000306.1:0-8560 GCA_035316475.1 Edaphobacter sp.
CGCCTTCCTGAACTCGAACCTCTGCCAAGAAAAAACACCTCCAAACATTCCCAGAGAGGGATGCTATCTAGAATACTCCTTCTTTCCGCCTTTTTGTAACGAAGGGAAGAAATCTTTCGCGTTCGGAAGCTTACTTGCTCACTCTGCTGTGTTCCCGTCGGCCGTTTTTACTCAAAGCATTATAAGACAATGACTTACATCCGCACCTCTGCCTGAGAGGTATCCAAGGACGAATGCTGCCGCTTTTTTGCGGGGATGTCTTTATGAGTGACGGGTTATGGGGGCTTGAGGAATGCGGAGCTCTTTCAGCTCCGCCCTGTGATCTTCAGGTGCAGCTCCTTCATCTGCTGATCGGTCGGCACACTGGGGGCGTCGACCATCAGGTCGATCGCCTTTGCGGTCTTCGGGAAGGCGATGACCTCTCGCAGGCTGGAGGCTCCGGCGAGGATCATGACGATCCGATCGAGGCCGAGAGCGATGCCACCGTGGGGAGGCGTGCCGTACTCCAGCGCTTCAAGGAAGAATCCGAAGCGCTGCTTCGCCTCCTCGTCGCTCATGCCGAGCGAGCGGAAGATCTCCTTCTGCACGTCCTGCCGGTGGATACGGATCGATCCCGAACCGAGCTCGGTGCCGTTCAGCACGATGTCGTAGGCGAGTGCGCGCACCGCGCCTTTATCGTTGAATAGAGCGCCCGACTTGATGTCGTCCTCATGCGGCGAAGTAAAGGGGTGATGGGCCGCGTCCCAGGTTTTGGTCTCTTCGTTCCACTCGTACATGGGGAAGTCGGTAACCCAGAGGAACTTGTAGTCGGCCTCGGTGCCAGTCTGGGTGAAGAGGCCGTGCTTATCGGCGAACTTCTGCGCCAGCTGCAGCCGCAGCGCGCCCACGCGCTTGTAGATCCACTGCGGATCGTAGTTCCACTTCTCCGGCGTGCCGAGTTTGGGCGTTATTACAACTGTCAGGTCATCAGCCGCGGCCCCGAGCTTCTGTATGATTGCCGCGGCCAGTGGAGCGAAGGTCTCGTTCGTCTTCAGGCGCTCGGTGTCGAGCAGATCCAGACCTGTTTCGCCAAAGCTGGAGCGAACTTCGCTCAAAAGCTTCTTGCGCTCGGTCCCGGAGAGCCCGCCTGCCTTCGGGATGATGAAGCCCAGCACAGGCAGTTTTTGTTCAATCTTTAATTGTTCGCGCAGTGAGGGAGTCAACTCGTCGGTCAGCTCCTCCATGGCGGGCAGGCGCATGTCGGGCTTGTCGATGCCGTACCTGCGGATCGCCTCGTCATAGGTCATCTGCACGAAGGGCGACTTCAGCTCGATTCCCGCGGTTTTAAACGCTGCGGTAAGGAACCCTTCGACCACGCGGAAGACGGTTTCCTGCCGGGGGAAGGTCATCTCGAGATCGATCTGGGTGAACTCCGGCTGGCGGTCGGCGCGAAGGTCTTCATCGCGGAAGCAACGCGCGATCTGGAAGTAGCGGTCGAAGCCGGAGATCATCAGGATCTGCTTGAAGATCTGCGGAGACTGTGGCAGGGCGTAGAAGCTGCCCGGATTGACGCGGCTGGGAACGAGATAGTCGCGCGCGCCCTCAGGGGTGGAGCGCGTCATGTAGGGAGTCTCGATCTCGAGGAAGCCGTTCTCGGAGAGGTACTCGCGGATGGCGCGCGCAACCTTGTGGCGCATCGCGAAGTTGTATTGCATCTGCTCGCGGCGCAGGTCCAGATAGCGATACTTGAGGCGCACCTCTTCGTTGGCAATGGCATCCTCGGCAGGCGAGAAGGGAGGCGTCTTCGCGTCGTTGAGCAGCAGAAGCTCGTGGGCAACGACCTCGATGGCGCCGGTTGCCATGTTCGGATTCTCGAGTCCGGCCCCGCGCCGGCGCACCTTGCCTTTGACGGCGACAACATATTCGGAGCGAGCGGCTTCGGCCTTGGCGTGCGCTTCGTCCGAAATCTCTTTGTCGAGCACGACCTGGGTGATGCCTGTGCGGTCGCGCAGGTCGAGAAAGATGAGATTGCCGTGATCGCGGCGCCGGTTGACCCAGCCCATCAAAACCACGTCCTGCCCGTCCTGTTCCGCACGGAGCTCGCCGCACCGATGGGTGCGCTGTAAGTTGCCTAAAAAGTCGAGAGTCACGATGCCACTATTGTACGAAGCTTCCGGCAAAATCGCCTAAATACGCTCCGCATGAGCGCGAATGTACTCGTCCAGGGAGTGGTCGGAGCCGATGTAGTGGAACTCTTCGGCGTATTCAAGGCCGTATTTCGCTCCGATCGCCCGGTCGCGTTCGATAAAGGCGGCGTGAAGGAAGGCGTCGTTCGCCGATTCCTGGTTGCCCATGAAGGCCGGAATCCGCAGGCCCTTCGCAGCCAGCGAATCATTCGCGCTCCGCACCATATTGATCATCATCGTTCGGCACGATCGGATGTAGGCGATCTTCTGCTGGATCGTTGGGCCTATATCGACGACACGATTCACCAGCTGCGGGCCTCGGGCGAAGTAGTACTTCTCGGTGACGGCCTGCACCTTCAGGCCAGCGTCGAACTGCTCCGGAAAATCGAGATGGTCGGCGGACATCCAGCAGGCAGCCTCGACGGCCTGGGCCGTGACGTAATGGTCCGGGTTCTCCTCATAGTGTCCCCAGGGGTCGTAGCTCAGCACGGTATCGACCTTGAGCAGCCGGAACAGAAACATCAGGCGCACACGAATCTCCATGCGCGAGACATCGTCGAGTCCGTGATTGCGATATTGCAGGTCGTAGCGCTTCTTCAACCCGGCCACTTCGACGAACCGTGCGGCATCCTGCTCGTTGGCCAGGACTGTCTCGCCCAGTGTCAGATTGTAGGAGTCCTTCTCGTCGTTGCTTACGCGGATGAAGTAGCCGGTGTAGCCTTCGTTCAGCAGCTTGGCCACTGTGCCCCCGGCGAAGATGGGGCCGTCATCGAGGTGCGGCGTGATCAGGGCGAAAACCTTGCCCTTGCCGGGATGGTTCGGGTTGGCTCGCTCGATGACAGGCGTTGTTGTGGCCTGTGTGGCGGTCTGGGATGTGCCCTGGGCTCCAGCCGCACCCATAAATCCGGCCGCGGTAGCCATCTTGAAGAATTCCCTGCGTACCATCAGGCATCTCCTAATGTGATTCGGGACTTCTGTTAAGTTGCCCGGCGTCCGCTTCGAGTAATCGGATAGAGATCTAGTCCGAAGGCTGAACTTTTAACGCCGCTGCCAGCTCCGCGCGTGGAACCTTCGTTTGCTCTCCCGCGGAAAAATCTTTTACGGTCAGGATGTCGCTCGTGGCTTCGTCTTCACCAAAGATCACCATCCGGCGGGCCAGCTTGTCGGCCGCCTCGAAGGACTTCTTCAGGCGGAAGGCACCGTCGCCGACCTCGACCGTCAATCCCTCGCGCCGCAGCTCCTGCGCAAGCTTCAGGGCTCCTGGGTTCTGCGCCGGGCCCATGGGCGCGATGAAGGCGTCCAGCTTTGCCGGCTCCTGGGCTTCGGCCTGTGCCTGCAGCGTGAGAATCAGGCGATCTTCGCCGATAGCGAAGCCGATTCCCGGGGCCTTCGGGCCGCCCAGCATCTCGCTCAGACCGTCGTACCGTCCGCCGCCCAGCAGGGCGTTCTGGGTTCCCAGACCGCTGCCATCCGGCACGGTGAACTCGAAGGTCGTTCGCGTGTAATAGTCGAGGCCGCGCACCAGCCTTGGATCGAGGTCATAGGGGACGCCGCAGGCATCGAGCGCGGCCTTTACCTGCTCAAAGTGTGCGCGCGAGTCCTCTTCCAGAAAATCGGCGATCTTGGGGAGGTTGTTGATGATCTCCTGGTCATTGGGGTCCTTGGAGTCGAGTACGCGCAGCGGATTGGTCTCGGCCCGGCGCTGGTTGTCCTCACCCATCAGATGCTTTACCGGAACCAGAGCCTCACGCAGCGCGACGCTGTAGCGCTTTCTATCCTCAGCCGAGCCGACGGAGTTCAATGCCAGCCGCCAGCCCTTGATTTTCAGCTCGTTGAGCAGGGTGGCGAGCATCTCGAGCACCTCGGCATCGCGCAGTGCGGAGTCGGAACCCGAGAACGGCGGCCCCAGCACCTCGGCGCCGATCTGCCAGAACTGCCGGTAGCGTCCGCGCTGGGGCCGTTCGCGCCGGAACTGCGGGCCGATGTAGAAGAGCTTCTGCAGCAGGCCGCCCTCGTCGAGATGATGCTCGATGTAGGCGCGGACGACGCCGGCGGTGTTCTCGGGCCGCAGAGTGAGGGATTGTCCGTTGTCGCTCTCGGCGCGGCCGCGGTCCTCCCACGTGTACATCTCTTTGGAGACGATGTCGGTCTCTTCGCCAACGCCGCGGGCGAACAGCTCGGTCGCCTCGAAGACAGGCGTGCGAATCTCACCGAATCCATAGCGCGCAAAGACCGAGCGAGCGATGGATTCAACATGATTCCAAAGGGTGGTATCAGGAGGGAGAAGATCCCTGGTGCCGCGTACTGCCTTGATCGTTGCCATTACCTTACAGTGTAGCGAAATCGATGGTTCGAAGGAGGAGGGATTACATCGGGTGGATGACCAGCTCGCAGACTCCGCTGTGACAGTTCAGCGTTCCTTTACGGCTCAGTTGAGCAGAGGAGCCCTGCGGTATCCATCCCGCAAAGTTAGCTCGTCGTACCATCTCATCTCCATCCGGGATCTTTTTGCTTAAAGGCGGCTTGTTGATCTCTACAATTTTTCCGTCACGGATGTGAAAAAAGTATTCCGATAGAGCACCTGATCCAGTCTTTGAACCAACCCGTAGCGTGCGCAGTTTCGTTAATTCTTCCTGCGAGCCGGTGATGTTTTCTGAAGCGCCTGATTTCTTCAGGGCGTTTATATGCTCCCGCAGTTCGGCGCTGATAAGGTCCGGTCCTTTCCCAGGGAATCCTTTCGGCATAGCATCGCGTGTATTTGCGAAAGCAAGGCTATAAAAGTGAAGTGCTTCCTGCTTACGTCCTCGTTTCTCTTCAAGCTCGCCGAGATGGAGACCTGCCTCAGCACTTTGACTATTGAGCCACGATGCCCGAATGTAATTCTCGGCCTGGTCGATCTTGCCTTGTCGATAGAAGACCCAACCCAATGTGTCCCATGCTGCAACCAGTAATAATTGCTTCCCGCGCTGTTTGAGAGCCTCCTCTCCTTCCGGCTCCAATTTCCACACGCTCGATTCCGTTGTGAGCGCATCGACGGCCTTCTGTGCGCTTTTCTCCGCCAGATCCAGCTCAATTCCCGTCTTCGCCAACTCATAGGCGCCACTGTTTAGCGCGCCGGGTTCTGCTGTCTTGTTTAGCAGCGAGATCAGTGTCTTTTGTCCGTCTGTCTGATGACCAGCTTCTATCTGAGCTATTCCGAGCTGCACTTGAATGGATTCGTCTTCCGGGAACTTGTCACGAAGTGATTCAAGGGCAGGGAGGGCCGTGTCGTAATGCTTCATCAAGATCAGCATTGCGACGGCTCGTTTCAGGTCATCATTCTCGACGCCTTCCATCCCGACAAGAGTGCGAAGTGTTCCTGCAGCACCGTCGAAGTCTGCGCTATTAATCTGCGCATTGGCCAGGGCTCGGTAGACCCATGCCGTACCCGGATAGAGCACAATCTCCTTTTTGTAAGCCTCGATTGCCGTGTCCCAGTTGTGGCGCTCGTAGTTTAGATAGCCGTATGTACTCCACAGGCTTTGTTGTTTTTCATTGAGCGCTTTCGCTTTGTCCAGGGTGGCCTGTGCAGCGTTCGGTTCGCCGCGCTGAATTTGCTGGTATGCATCGGCTACCAACGAAGCCGCCGATGCAGTCGAGCCTGTTATTGAGGGTTTGTCGGTAGCCGTCGGGATCAGCGTGATGAACGGCTCACCATCGCCCAGGGCAACGTCGAACCACTTCTTGTAGTTTTTCCAGTCTGTTGCGGCCACCTCGCGTCGGAGAACCTCTATACGCCGCTCCGTCGTCAGCGTATCACCCTCGATTTTGTAGGTTTTATCGAAACTGGCAAAGGCAGTTTTTTGGTGAATGGCAGCAGGTAAATCGGCTCCCCATCCTGCCGGCAACTTGATAGTTGAGGTCGATGTCTCCACGCGCGGCTCGCCCAGTTGAATCGGATACTTTTTGGGCGGATTCTTGTCATCAACGTTATTGATGAAGACGACAGGGAACAGCGGAACGATCCTGTGGTTGTCCCAGTCGCCCGTCTTTTCGCGCTCGTAGTTATAGGTAATCTTGACGGGATCGGCGGTGAGATCGGGTCTGTTCGCGTCAGGATTGCTGGTCGTACCGCTGAAGCCGAATCCCTGCGAAAGACGCTGCATCAGGTCATTCCATTGGCCGCGCGGTACCTGGCGTAGCAGGGTGCGCATGACGATCTCATCGTCTCCGCGCGTCATGTACTCCATCTGGGCTTTCATGGTTCCGTCTTTTGTCAGCGTGCCAGTCGCGATGAACTTCGTGAATGGAGAGAACGGTAGTCCGGCCGGCGTCTTTTCGATTCTGCCTGTTCCGGTCTGAGGGATTACCAGTGCTTGTTTGTCACGAATCACCTGCTGCAGCATCTGATAAGGTGCAAGCTCGGAGGTTGTGTCCAGCCACACCGGCGCTCCACCAACCGGCACGAATGTGATCATGTGGTTGAACGCCGCTGGTGATGGCACTTCGTCGTTCAGACGAATTCCGGCACCGATCAATGCGGCTTCAGGATGCAGTCCCGCAGCCGAAAGCATGGCAGCGAGCAGCGTGTGCTTGTCTTTGCAGTCACCGTACTGATTGCGCAGTACCTCAGATGCAGGATGCGGTTGATATCTGCCGATGCCAAAGGCGACGCCGATATATCGGATCTGGGTTGCGACAAAATTGTAGAGAACCTGTGCCTTTTCGGCATCCGTCGATTTGCCGGCGGTCAGCTCCTCGGCCTTCGCCTTCACGGTGGCATCCGGCACGATGCGATCAATCTCCAGCCCGCGATACCACGTTCCGACCGCCTCCCAGTTTTTGAAGGTGGTCCACGCCATTGTTGGCAGTTCGCCCTTAGGATCGATCTCTCGCTGGATGGCCTTTCCATCTTTGCCCACCGTAGGCTCAAGATGCGATCCCATCCAACGGTAGACCACTTCGTCTCCCGTCTCTGTCTTCGCTGGCGGGTGGTCAGGGCTCCAGACCTTGACGTAGCTGGCCCTGGGCACATGCAGCTCGATGCTCTGGCTTAGGATGACCCCCCAGCTTCCGAGGACCTCCTGGCCCCAGAACTGGCCGGGAACCTCGGCCTTTGTATCGATGATCCGGACCTTGTACTCCAGCCGGTCGCCTACGGCAAGATTGCGCACAGGCACCTGCTTTTCCTTCAGGTCGCTGTAAAAGGGTGCCTGGCGCGTGACCTCCTGTGGCATCTCCTGCGCATCGGCGGAAGGCGTCTCCACGAGATTTCCGTCAGGCTTCCTGACGCGAATGTAGTCGATCTCGGCCCGCTGGCTGTCACCGGCAAACGCGAATGCCAACACTCCATACTGGCGTGCAGCGGCGTCGGATTGGATCAGTACGACGTTGGCGATTTCGCGCGTTCCGGTTCCATCCGCGGCGTACCGGTAGACCGTGTCGGTTCGTTCCACGATGATCGATTCGGCCGAGTAGTCAGGTTTTTTGGCGGATGCCGCCTCTTGTGGACCGGGTGGCGCAGCCTCTTTTTTCAGGGTCGTTGAACTCCCTTTACCAGTCTCTTGACCCATACTTAAGACCGGGGGCATCACCAAGGCAAAGAAAAACAGAAACGCAGTCGAACGCATATCACTAACAGATACCGCACCTCAAAGCGATAAGCTATCGAAAACTTCAGTCGTGGCTGGAAGGTCACTTCCGGCAGGATCGCCAAATCAGGATTCCAACCATCCGGAGAAATTAATTCAATGAGTTATGTTGCAGATGTCAACCGATATGACGATGCTCAGTTCCGTCGTTGTGGCCGATCCGGCATTGTTCTTCCGCCTGTCTCGCTTGGTCTATGGCAGAACTTTGGCGGCGCCGATGTCTTCGAGACGGGCAGAGCCACGGTTCTGCGCGCCTTCGACCGGGGTGTGACGCATTTTGACCTTGCGAACAACTATGGTCCGCCCTATGGTTCGGCCGAGGAGAACTTCGGCCAGATCCTCCGCAAGGATCTTGGCCCGCATCGCAACGAGCTGATCGTCTCGACCAAGGCCGGGTGGGACATGTGGCCGGGGCCCTACGGAATCGGAGGCTCACGCAAATATCTTCTTGCCTCGCTCGACGACAGCCTTCGTCGTATGGGGCTGGACTACGTGGATATCTTCTACTCACACCGTCCCGATATGGACACACCGCTCGAGGAGACGATGGGCGCTCTGGTTCAGGCGGTCCGGCAGGGGAAGGCTCTGTATGTCGGCATCTCGTCCTACAGCCCGGAGCGCACTCGGGAGGCAGCCGACCTGCTGCGCAGCGAGGGGGTTCCGCTCTTTATTCACCAGCCGTCCTACTCGATGCTCAACCGCTGGATCGAGAAGGAGCTTCTCGGCACTCTCGACACAATCGGCGCCGGCTGCATCGCCTTTTCT
>DATHJA010000307.1:0-2983 GCA_035316475.1 Edaphobacter sp.
GGCATCATCGGTCGCCATCCATACAAGCCGCCGATCAGATCGGCTCGGGAAACCGTCATGCGCATCAGATCGCCTCCATAAAGTGTATGGCGCGCGACAAGGCTCGCTTCGCTTTGGAGCGTGACCGCGTTTGCAACTAGACGACCACCAGAGGAAAGCTTCGCCCAGCAAGCGTCGAACAACTCATCGTTGCCAACGCCTCCTCCGATGAAGATCGCATCCGGCGGCAGCAGGTCTGCAAAGGTGGCTGGCGCAGTCCCTTGAATGACCTTTAAGTTCGGTACACCCAACCGTGCGGCATTCGCCCGGATTCGAGCTGCACGATCCTCTCGCGCTTCGAAGGCGATGCAGGAGCAGGAGGGATGAACACGCATCCACTCGATCCCGATCGATCCCGTGCCGGCTCCGACATCCCAGAGGGTTTGGTTTGGTAGCGGGGCAAGCCGGGCGAGCGTCACCGCGCGAACCTCCCGCTTAGTCAACTGCCCATCTGTATCGAAGGTATCGTCCGGTAAACCGGGAGTGAGGGCTAACGGCCTCGCCGTCGTGTCAGGAGCACAGAGTATCGCCATAAGATTCAGCTTGGCGCACTGCTTGTTCGGCCAGTTTGCCGCCAGGTCCCTGATGTTGCGCTCTGAGGAACCACCCAGATTTTCGAAGACATCAATCTTGCTTGATGCGTATCCAGATTCCGTCAGGAGCCGAGCAACGGTCGCCGGCGTGCTGCCGTCTTCGGAGAAGATTACAAGGCGTTGATCAGGATAGAGATGGCGAAGCAACTGCTCTACCGGCCGGTTGACCAGTGTAATCAGGATCGTCTCTGCCATCGGCCAACCAAGCCGCGCACAGGCGAGAGAAAAAGCGGAGACCTGCGGAATAACGCGAAACTCGGTTGCGACAAGGTCACGGGTGAGAGGTACTCCCACACCGTGGAGCATCGGATCGCCACTGGCGAGCACGGTCACTCTCTTCTTTCCGCGATACTCCGTGAGGATTTGCTGTACGGCCGGGGTCATCGGAGAAGGCCAAGGGATACGGGGTGCAGACGAACCGGCAGTTGGTACGAGGGCAAGGTGGCGGGCTCCTCCGTAGACCAACTCAGCGGACTCGACTGCTCGTTTGGCCTCACTGTTCAGTCCATCCCAACCATCTTCGCCGATGCCTACGATCGACAACCAATACTCAGCGGCACTCATGCGCCAGAACTCCTGTCACCGTAGATCCGGGAAGTGTAGATGAGCTTCCTGGCGTTCGACAATGCAATCGCCCGGGTTGTTGAGGAACCAATGAGGACGATGGTTTGCATATCGGCGAGCGAAGGATCGAAGTGTTCAAGATCGGTGATAGTAATTTGTTCGTCTGACCTGCCGACGCTGCGTGCAAGGACAACAGGTGTCTCAGGGCCTCGGTGTTTGGCGATGATCGTCCGCGCCTCGGCGAGTTGCCATAGCCGTTGCGATGAGATCGGGTTGTAGATTGCGATCGCGAAGTCGGCGGCACCTGCCGCTTCCAGTCTCTTCACCACGATCTCCCAGGGTTTGAGCCGGTCAGAAAGCGAGATGACGCAGAAGTCATGCCCTAAAGGAGCTCCCACTCTCGAAGCAGCTGCCTGCATAGCCGACAATCCGGGAATGATGCGAATGTCCAGCGAGCGCCAGGCTGGCGGTCCCTGGTCCACACATTCCAGAACAGCCGACGCCATGGCGAAGATGCCCGGGTCTCCAGAGGAGACGACGCAAACACGACGGCCTGATTCGGCAAGCGAAAGAGCGTGTCGTGCGCGGTCCGACTCAACCTTGTTGTCGGAGCCGAAGCGGCGCTGACCAGATCTCACGGGGATTCGATCGAGATAGGTGTGATAACCCACAAGGTCGGTAGCCTCGGTCAGCGCTTGCTGAGCTTCGGGCGTGATCCAACCAGCAGCGCCGGGGCCAAGACCAAGGACGGAGATCCACCCAGCACTCCGAATGGTTTCTTCCCGCAGGGACTGACTTACATCGGGAATCAGGATGAGCGAAAAGTACGGGACATGGATCGGGTCGACTTCGCGGAGCGAGATGATGCGTTCGGCAGCCATCGTCGCTCGTTCGATGAAGAGTGCTCTGTCCGCTAGGCCGGCCGAATCGATGGCCCGCTTTACCTTGGCGAAGTTTCGGCCGAGCTTCATGATGGCAAAGGCACTCTGCTGGCTTAGCTTTGCGATCAATACGTCTTCCGAGAGAGTTCCGGGTAGCACCGTGAACTCGGCGTCCCTGCGGACGAGCGGCGTTCCAAGCTGTGCAGCTGCGCCCATAATCGAGGCAACTCCAGGAATTACCTGCGTGGAAAAGCGATGAGCGAGACGGTCATGAAGGTACATATACGACCCGTAAAAGAACGGGTCGCCCTCGCACAGAATGGCCACATCTCGCCCGTTTGCAAGGTGGTCCGCGATCTGTTCGGCCATCTCGTCATAGAACTGTGACAGCGCCACCTCGTATCCTCCAGGATGGTCAGTCTGCTCTGTCGTAACTGGGTACATCATCGGAAGCTCGATCTGGCCATGAATCAGTTCTGAGCAAACGATCGAACGAGCGTTGCTCTGTCCATGTCTGGCGCACGGATAGGCAATGACCTGCGCCTGCCTGAGCACACGCTGCGCTTTGACCGTAATTAGTTCCGGATCGCCGGGACCGACACCGACTCCGAAGAGACGTCCGCTTCGTGCGTCTGCGCTCATTCCTTCTCACACGCGAGCGCATTGACGGCTGCCGCCGCAATGGCGCTGCCGCCGCGCCGTCCTCGAACGGTGAGGAAGGGAATTCCAAACGGATTGGCGGCAAGTGCTGCCTTGGATTCGGCGGCTCCTACGAATCCGACAGGTATGCCAACGATCAGTGCTGGCCGCGGCGCTCCATCGTCGAGTATGTCGAGTAGATGGAAGAGCGCGGTGGGAGCGTTGCCGATGACAACGACGGAGCCGGCGAGTTTCTCTCGCCATAAT
>DATHJA010000308.1:0-4078 GCA_035316475.1 Edaphobacter sp.
GACCGGAACGATGGCGTTGATATCGACGGACTTTGTCGCGGCTCCGAAGCCCTCCGCAATTACATTGACGCGATAGGGATTGAATGGAACGTTATAGAAACGAAACTGTCCGGAGCTATCGCTTATCGCCGTGCGGGTGTAGCCACTTACGTGATTCGTGAGCGTAACTTTGGCGCCGGGGACGACTGCTCCGGTGGGATCGGTAACGGTTCCGGAGACAGTGCCGGAGCTGCTTTGGAAGGCGTACGCGCCTGGAAGAAGTGCGGTGAAGAAGAGAAGCAGAGGTAAGAAAAGCCGGGAGATGGGCCTACGCATGAAAGAAACTCCTGTCGAAGCTGGAAGAGAGGGCGTTTGAAGATGACGCCCCTTAGGCAAGACAGGTAGACGAACGGTTCAGGTTATAAATGCATTTCCAGAACTTCGAGTACCTGAGGACTAAGCGAGGTTCTGGACAGGAGGAGGTCGGCTGGCCATCTCGAAGCGCCACCGGAAGATACGCTCTGCCTCGGCAGCAACGGAGTCCAGGCGCTGCATCGACAGCATCGGCTCTGGAGCGAACTGCTGTGGTGCTGCGAGTGCCGAGTGCATGGCCACGCACAGGGGGCAGTGGTCGTCAGGCGCCGGGCCATTGTGATGGGAGCCCTGCTGCTTCAGCGCGGAGAACTCAGCGTGAGTATGGGCGACCTGCGCCGTACTCATGGCGCAGACCACCAGAACGCAGACCAGGGCAATCACCTGTAGCCAGATGGGCCGGTGTTCCCGCAGTCCGAGTTGAGAGAGCGCGCGCATGAGGGCTTCTATCCTGTTTAGCACAGTAGGCCGACAATGCAAAATCGATGCCCGTCTGCTCGTGTACGCAAACAGCGTGCGTCTAACGAGATGCCGGCACTACACTGTGGATCAGGTGTTATGGGTAAGACGAAGCGAGTTCACGTAAAGTTCCTTCTTCTGTTCGTTCTCTTTGCTGGCTGGTTCGTGGGGGGACCAGGCCTGGGCGCACACTCGCAGGCGCAAAAGCCTCTTTCATCAACAGATACGGGCTCGCCTCACCGTACCCGCCTGATTCTGAAGGACGGCAGCTACCAGATCGTGATGAGCTATAGGGTTGTTGGCGACCGGGTCCGCTATGTCTCAGCCGAGCGCGGAGGAACAGAGGAGGAGATCCCCTCTGCTCTCGTCGACTTCGATGCGACTCGGCGATGGGAGCAAAGGCATGCCCAGTCGGGTGACGGGCAGAGCCCTGGCGGGACATCCACCATCGATCCGGAGCTTCTGAAAGAAGAGGCCGACCGCGCAGCGATGACTCCCGAGGTTGCCACGGACCTCCGGTTGCCGGAGCTGGACAACGTCCTGGTCTTCGATACATATCAGGGGCAGCCGCAGTTGGTGCCTCTGCCGCAGTCCGATGGTGAGCTGAACCACAACACGGGGCACAACATCCTGAAGGCTGCGATCAACCCTCTGTCGAGCCCGCATCAGCTCGTGCAGCTGAAGGGCGAGCGATCGATGATACAGCTGCACGTCGACAGGCCGGTGCTCTACATCCGGATCGGAGACGCGGTCGTTCCTAGCGGCAGCGCACCACTAACGGTAGATACGCATGGCGCTTCGAGTGCAATGAAGGAGGGCAAGGGGGACCCTACCGCCAGCCGCTACGTGATCGTGCGAGCTGATGTGAGGACGGGTTCGCGCATCGTGGCCTCCTTCAAGATTGGCATGCTGGGAGGCGTACAGCAGCAGGAGGATGTGGTGCAGACGACGATGGAGATCCTCCCCGGCGGCCACTGGATGAAGCTGACGCCCAGCCAATCGCTTACCTTTGGCGAATATGCTCTGCTCGAGGTGCTCTCGGACCATGAGATCAACCTTGGCGTATGGGACTTCGGGGTTCACCCTACAGCTCCGGCGAACCGCGACGCGATCCTGCCGCAGCCGAAGCGGCCTTTTGCGCTCTCGCCTCGCCGGCCGGATCAGTAAGGATGGATGTGAGCCTTCCCGTGCTCACGGATAGCATGGTTCTGTAGGTCTAGTGGATCGGGTCTAGCGGATTGCAGCCGGCAGTTTGACCCGGTCCATCAGAAGGCCGCGGCCTGCCACAGCTACGTTATCGCGCGTTGTCTTGGCTTCGTACATCATCTCGTCGGCGGCGCGGAGAATGGATTGGACGGTGTTGCCGTCTTCCGGAAAGGTCGCAAGGCCAAAGCTGCCTGACAGCTTGAGCGACAGCCCGGCGCCTTCGAGCAAGGGCGTGCGGCGCAGATCCTCCCACAGGGTAAGCGTTGTTTCGGTGGCCGCGGCCTTGCCCATCCCCGGCAGAAGCGCCACAAACTCATCCCCACCATAGCGAAACGCCGAGTTTGCCGGACCCAGGGAACGCCGCATCAGGTTGCCGACTTCCGCGAGAAGACGGCTGCCGATGAGGTGTCCATGCGTATCGTTCACCGTTTTGAACCGGTCGAGATCGACGAAGAGCAGGCTGAATTCCTTGCGCTTGGCCACGACCTCTTCCAGCATCGTGTACAGGTGGCGCGCGTTGAACAGGCCAGTGCAGTCGTCGGTGATCGTGAGCTCCTGGATCAGGGTCATCGAGCGGGCATTCTGAATCGCAATCGCGGCGTAGTCGCAGAGGATACGCAGAAACGAGATCGAGTACTCAGAGAGCAGGTCGAGCTTGCTGTTGAGAAGCTGAATGACGCCCAGCGTCTTGTCGCCGGAGCGCACGGGAACGCAGGCGATAGATTGGATATTCAGGTCGGGATGTTTCGCTGAAAAGGCTGCCCAGTGCGGATCGAGCTTTACATCGGGCACGATCAGTGGATTGCCTGTCGCCGCAACCCAGCCGGCGACGCCTTCTCCAATGGGGACGCGCAGCCCGCGCAGGCTCTCCGCGTTCTCTCCGACCGCGATCACGTAGTAGAGCTGATTGGCCTTTTCATCGACCATCAGCATCGACCAGCGCTCCGGGCCGAAGAACTGTGCCATCTTGTTCATGATGGCATTCAGAATCTCTTCCAGCTCCAGGCTCGCCGTCAGCGCGCGCGCCACATCGTGGAACACTCGCAGGTGGTCCATCTGACGGCTGTCAATCACCTCGAACTGGCGCCGGTCTTTTAACACAGATCCCTCAAAGAAAAGCAATTTGTTGGTGCAGCTTCAACCACCGATATGAACCATGTTCCGGGAAGGCTTTTCGAAACCGGGCTCTCCGATGTGATGACGTTCTTCCTTGTGCAGGATGATTGTGCGTATATACGCGGTAAGCTCCTCATCGGTTCCACCGCGCAGCATCTGTCCATAGAGATCATGGTCGCTCTGCGAAAACAGGCAGGTGCGCAGCTTGCCGTCGGACGTGATCCGGATGCGGCTGCAGTGTCCGCAGAAGGGATGCGATACCGGCGCGATGATGCCGATCTCGCCGACCCCGTCCTCGAAGGTAAACCGGCGCGCTGTTTCGCTTGCTGTGTGTTGCGGAAGCTCGACCAGCGGACGGACGGCATTCAGTCGATTCAGGATCTCGTCCATGGGAACGACGGTCTCGGGCTTCCACGTGCGATCTTCTTCGAGAGGCATGAACTCGATGAAACGAACGACTACGCCCTCGCGGCGGGAGAACTCGGCGAAGGCCTCGATCTGGTGGTCGTTGAAGCCGCGCAGCAGAACACAGTTCACCTTGACCGGTCCCAGGCCGACGGTTGCCGCCTTTCGCATGCCTGCAAGCACACGGTCAAAGCTGCGGGGCACGCGAGTAATCGCGGCGAAGGTCTCAGGCTCAACAGCGTCTATGCTTACGGTCACACGGCCAAGACCAGCATCCTTGAGCGGAGCCGCGAGAGACTCCAGGAGGTGTCCATTGGTGGTCAGGGCCAGGTCGAGAGGCCGGCCGGATTCTGTAGGAGTGCCATCGGGAAGGAAGGTCGTGCGCAGGGTGGAGAGCTCCCGCACCATCTCGACCAGGCCCGAGCGCAGTAACGGCTCGCCGCCGGTGAGACGCACTTTCTCGACACCGAGCGAGACCAGGATCCGCACCATGCGCAGGTAGTCTTCGATTGCGAGCTCGGTGTACTGTGCTCCATCGTTG
>DATHJA010000309.1:0-2679 GCA_035316475.1 Edaphobacter sp.
GGGTGGGATCGGTTGCGCTATACCCAGACGGTGCAGGAGAGCAAAGCCCTGAACGATCTGCACGTTCCGTTTATTGTGATGTCAGCCTCGGGGATGTGCGAGGCGGGAAGGATTCTGCATCATCTTAAGAATGGAATCGAAGATCCGCGAAACCTGATTCTGATTACCGGCTACCAGGCGGCCAATACGCTGGGGCGCAAGCTGGTGGACAGGCTTCCGGAGGTGAATATCTTCGGCGAACCGATGCGGCTTCGCGCAGAGGTGGACTCCATCGGCGAGCTGAGTGGACATGCGGACCAGCACGAGCTGCTGTCGTGGATGGAGCCCACGGTGAAGAGTCTGAAGAAAGTCTTCCTGGTGCATGGCGAGCCGATGGCGCAACAGGCGCTCAAGGAAGAGATCGAGCGGAGCTATGGCCTGGAGGTGTTTTGTCCGGCACGAGGTGATCGCTTCGAGGTGAGCTAGGCGAGGCGCCGCCGTGCTTCAGATGGTGACGACCCGGCTTAAGTGGATGGGATTGTCCGGGTCGAGTCCCTTGGCGAGGCCGCGATAGCTGCCGAAGAGCTGTCCCCAGACGACGTAGACTGCGATCCGCGCCAGCTCAGGCACGGAGAGGCCGAGCTCGATGAGGAGGTCGGTGGATTCGCGCAGCGAGACCGAGGTGTCGTTTGTGATGGCCAGAGTGTAGGCGCCGAGCTCCTTCATTTCTTTGAGCACCGAGGCTTCGTACTCGAAGCCGGATTCGGAGAGGAGGGCTCCCACAAGGGTTCTGGGACCAACGATCGACTTCGGGCCGTGGCGGAACTCGAGGGTGTGGAAGTATTGCGCGCAGGTGCTGGAGGATTCCATGACCTTCAGCGCGGTCTCCGATGCGATGGGGTAGAGAGCACCCTGTCCCAGAAAGGCGACGTTCTCCAGATCGATCTGGGCAAAGGCTTCGACCTTCGGATCATAGATCTCGAGGAGGCGGGTCAACTCAGCCGGAAGCGTTCTCAGGGAGTGGAGGAACTCGGTCTTTCCGGCCAGTGTTGCCGCCAGGTATTGAAGCCCCAGCAGCATGGAGGTGAACGACGCGGTCATCACCGTGCTCTTCTCCTCGACGGGCAGTCTGAGCAGGCGCGGGGTCATGTCTTTGAGCTCGCGGCCGTCGCAGGTGACGGCGAGGAAGGCGACGCCCTGGGACTGAAGGAACCGGGCCACGTGCAGGATCTCGGAGGTGTGGCCGGATCGGGAGATCAGCACGGGAAAGTACGATCTGTGCCCATGGGGCAGAGTGAGAGCGGGGAAGAGAAGGATCTCAGAGGCGGGAACAGCGCGGGCAGTTACGCCGAGAAGAAGGTTCAGGCTGGCCGCCGCCGCCTGAGCGAGATAGAAGCTGGTGCCGCAGCCGACGAAGATCCAATCGACTTTCTCAGGCTCGCGTCCCGCAACCAGGCCGGTCAGATCAGTCTGTTGCAACCGATCGAAGCACTCATTCCAGATTCGGGGCTGATCCTGAATCTCGCGCAGAGTGCAGATATCGTGCTGCATAAAAATCCCCCTCGGAGATGGCTGAGCGCAATCGCCTTTTGCGGACCAATCATATCAATCGAATGACAATGAAACGAAATAAAAAGAAATCTACGGGGATTCTGTGGGCTTTGTCGTTTCAGACGCGGATGACTTCGATGCCTGAGCTGCGCAGGGATTCAGTGTCCTGATCGGAGATCTGGGTGTCGGTGATGACGGTATGGATGGCTGAGGGGGGGACGATGAGCGCCAGGCTTCTGCGGTTGAACTTGGTGGAGTCGCAGACCGCGACTACCCGGCGGGCCACCTTGACCATGGCGCGATTCACTCGCGATTCAAGGACGTTTGGGGTGGTTACACCGACGACCGGGTCGAAGCCATCGACGCCGAGGAAGAGGATGTCGGCATGGATCTCGCCAAGGGTCTCCTCGGCCAGCGGGCCGACGAGCGAGAAGGAGTTTTTGCGCATGGTGCCGCCGGTGAGGATGACCTCGAAGTCGGTGCCGGCAAGATCGGAGGCGATGTTGACCGCGTTGGTGATGATGGTCAACTGGTTGAAGCGGCGCAGGGCCTGCGCGACCGCGGTTGTCGTCGTTCCGGAGTCGAGAAGAACGCACTGGCCGTTACTTACGAGTTTTGCCGCTGCTTCGGCGATGCGCTGTTTTTCCCGCTGACGCTGACGCTGCTTCTCTTTCAGCGTGGGATCGATCAGGGTCGTGGTCTGCGGAGCGAGCGCCCCGCCGTGAGTCCTGAGGACAAGTCCCCGGCCTTCCAGGTTGTCGAGATCCTTGCGGATGGTGATGCGCGAGATTCCGAGCGTCTCAGAAAGCTCGGCGACGAGGACCCTGCCGTTCTTCTGAATCTGGGAGAGAACGTGCTGGCGTCTCTCTTCGATCAACATCGGGTTGGCCTTTTGCTCAGTAGCAGCTGCTCTTTTTTTCATGTTCATTTCCGGGTGGAATCCATCCTATATCGATCTCTGGATGGAACCATACCCGGATGTGAACGATGAGTCACTGGTTAGGGGCAATATTGGAAGATTTATTCCTGCGGCGGAGCCAATTGAGGGAAGCCTCATCCACGGGTGTCGGGAGAACGGAGAGGGAAGAGCTCCCTGAGCCGGGCATCGCGGACCCAGATTCCGGCCCAGAGGACGACGCCAATCAGGAC
>DATHJA010000310.1:0-8117 GCA_035316475.1 Edaphobacter sp.
AAACGGAAACTGCGGCGTCGTGAAGGGAGTCGTGATGCCTGTCTGCTCGATGAAGATCAGCCCGTAGCTCGCGCGGACGACGGTTTTTGGGGCTGCCATATAGCTGAAGCCCAGCCGTGGACCGAAGTTGCCGTAGTGAAGTTCGCGCGCCGAGCGGGAAATCCATCCTGCCCCAGGTATTGGTACTTCTGGGTCTGAAGGTTGAAGACCGCGCCCTGGTTGTGCGCCTCGGTCGAAGGGAAGTTCAGCGTCCAGCGCAGCCCTGCATTCACCGTCAGCCGTGGGTCACCTTCCAATCGTCCTGCACAAAGAACTCCGCAATGTGGGCGCGCGGACGGATCGTGCTGTTCTGCAAATAGATCGAAAAGGTATTCACCTGTCCCAGCAGAAAGCTTGCAAGAGAGCTCCCTGAATTGGTCACCCCTCCCTGGTTCGTGAACAGCGTCGAGAAGCTGAAGTTACCCGTAGGATTCGGCGGCTGCACCGCATCCAGATGCTCCCAGCGCAGGTCCACGCCGGCCTTGATCGCATGCTTGCCCTGCACCCACGAGACCATGTCGAAGACCTGGGTGACGTTGGTGGAAAAGTTCGAGAAGGTACTGGGAGACTGGCCAAGCTGCGTGATCCCGGCGATGGCAAACACAGGCAGCGCGCTGTCGAACGCCGCATTCGAAGGAATCCCAGGGATACCAAGCGTCTCCGAAGCCGAGCCCGGAGCACAACGCCGGCGCGGCCCAGAGCACGCCGCGTATATCCGAACCGAGCCTCGTTCACGGTCCGCGCGTTGAAGCTGTGCGTCTCATTTGCTACATACTGCTGCCCCAGCGTGCGCGAAAGCCCGGTGACGTTTCCCGTCGAAAAATCGTGCCGCTGATCACACCACTTCCATCCGGCAGAGGAGTGACTGGCTCTTCCACATCGTGGAAGTACGTGTAGCGGGCAAAGCCGTGGTCCTTCCCGCTCAGCTGCGCATCCAGACGAATGTCGAACTGATTCTGATGATCGACATCGTTGCCAACACGAACATAGTTATTCGTCGCCGCCGAGCTGGTAGGCAGAGGATAATGATCGCCAGGGTCTAGACCCCGCTTTGCCTCAGGCGCGATATACGACGCGGCCCTCGCAGATCGTGTACCGCACCCGTCCCAGCATCGCCGCACCGTCAAACGGAGTATTCCGCGACTTCGACCGCGACGTTCTCGCAGCGAAAGTCCATTCCGCGCCCGGGTCGAACAGCACCAGGTCGGCGTAGTGGCCCGGTCCCGCCGCGCCCCGGCCAGCCAGCGAAGCGATAACCGCAGGCGAAGTGCTCATCAACTCGATAACCTTCGCCATCGGCATTCCATGATCACGATGCAGCACGCGCAGCGCGATCCCCAGCGCCGTCTCCAGCCCCGTGATTCCGTTGGGCGCGCGCTCGAACTCCTGTCGCTTCTCAAACGCCGCATGGGGAGCATGGTCGGTCGCAATGCAATCCGCAGTCCCATTCAGCAGCGCTTTCACCATCTCCGCCCGGTCCATCTCCGCACGTAGTGGAGGATTCATCTTGGCATGCGTATCGTAGTCCCCCACCGCCTCTTCAGTCAGGGCAAAGTGGTGCGGTGCAATCTCGCAGGTCACATGCAGCCCCTCGCGCTTCGCAGCGCGGATCGCCTCGATCGCGCGAGCAGTAGAGACATGCTGCACATGCAGGTGCGGCCGCAGGCCCTCCACGCGCTCAATCTCCCGCAACAGTTGCAGGTCGCGCTCGACGATGCGAGCCTCCGCCTCCACCGGCATACCGCGCAGCCCAAGGCGAAACGCCATCGGCCCCGCGTTCATGCTGCATCCCCCGGTCAGCCGCGTATCCTCGGCGTGCTGCGACACCGGAGCCTCGGCACGCGCGGCGGCAACCAGTGCGGCCCGCATAATGTGGTCCTCGAGCACGGGCTTGCCGTCATCGGTAAACCCAACAGCACCGGCAACGCGCAGAGCATCGAAGTCCGTGAGCTTCTCTCCCATGCTCCCCACGGTCGCCGCAGGCATGGCAAACAGCTTCACCACCGGGCCGCGCGCCGCATCCAGCATCCATTCCAGCTTCGCTACCGTATCGTTCACAGGAACCGTGTTCGGCATCGCGACCACAGAAGTGAATCCGCCCGCCGCTGCGGCGGCTGTTCCAGTGGCGATGCTCTCCTTGTACGTCTGCCCCGGCTCGCGAAGGTGAACATGAATATCGATCAGCCCAGGCGCGACGATCAGTCCAGCCGCATCGATCGTCTCTGCGGCCTCGGCCCCGCGCAGACCTCCCGGCTGTTCCACTGCGGCCACACGTCCATCGCGCAGCAGAAGATCACGAGGACCGTCCACGCGGTTCGCTGGATCCATCAGGTGTCCATTCAGAATCAGAGTCTCGCTCATGCTTTGAAGACCCCCGCACCCAGCGCTCGCGCCAGCAGCGCCGACCGAATCGCCAGGCCATGCGTCACTTGCTCTTCAATGGTCGACTGCGGTCCATCGGCGACATCATCGGCGATCTCCAGCCCGCGGATCATCGGGCCCGGATGCATCACCAGTGCCTTTGGGGCGACTGCCGCCAGTCTTTCGCCGTTCAATTGAAAGCGGCCGATGTAGTCGTTCAGGTCCAGCTCCAGCCCGGCCAGGCGTTCCTTCTGGATCCGTAGCATCATCGCGACCTGTGCCTGCGCCAACGCGCGGTCAAAGTCGCGCTCGATCTCCACTCCCGGGCCAAGCCCCAGCGCATCCTCCGGCAGCAGCTTCTCCGGTCCACACAGAAGAACCCGCGCTCCCAGCCGTGGCAGAAGCATCGCGTTCGATCGTGCCACACGGCTGTGCAGAATATCTCCCGTAATCACAACCGTCGCGCCGTCCAGCGTATGCTCATTCACCTCGCCTGCGCGGTCCGCTCCATGTAGCCGCGTCAGAATGGTGCGCAGGTCCAGCAGAGCCTGCGAAGGGTGCTCATGCATTCCATCGCCCGCGTTCAACACCGGCAGACCCGTCTCGCGGGCCAGCACAAACGGAGCCCCCGAGGCGGGATGGCGCAGGATGATGCACTCAGCCCCCAGCGCCCGCAGTGTCAGGCCCGTATCCTTCAGGCTCTCGCCCTTCTCGATGGAAGAGGACTTATCGCTCACCAGGGTCGTCGTCGCTCCCAGCGACTTCGCCGCCAGCTCGAACGAGGTCCTCGTCCGCGTGCTCGACTCGTAGAACAGAAGGGCCACCGTACGGTCCCTCAGAATCGCCGTTCGCTCTTCTTTCGGAAGCTCTGCAATTCTTGCAGTCTCACTCAGAATGGCTGAGACCTCACTCACCGGAAGGTGAGCCACGCTTAACAAAGATCCTGGAGCATACAGGGGTTCCGCTGCCGCAGCCGCACTTACACTTTGCATCTCGTCGATCAGTCCACCAGCTCCACCAGCAGCACCTGCTCCTGCCCGTCCACCTCGTTCAACTTCACCTCGATAATCTCGCGGCTCGAGGTAGGGATGGAGCGGCCCGTGTAGGTTGCCTCGATGGGGAGCTCGCGATGACCGCGGTCGATCAGCGCCAATAGCTGCACGCTCTTCGGGCGGCCATGGTCGAACAGCGCGTCTAGCGCCGCGCGGATCGTGCGGCCCGTGTATAGAACATCGTCGATCAGCACGATATCCCGTCCCGCAATGTCGAAGCCGATGGCTCCAGGAGTGACCGTCGGGCGCGCTCCGCTGGTCGAAAGGTCGTCGCGGTAGAAGCTGATGTCCAGCACGCCCGTATCGATGGGGTGTTTCTCAATCTTTTCGATCATCGATGCCAGCCGCTGCGCAATCGGGACCCCCCGGCGCTTGATCCCAACCAGACCCAGGTTGCTGCCGCCGTTATTCTTCTCTACGATCTCGTGCGCCAGCCGCACCAGCGTCCGCTCGATCTCCGAGGCCGACATGAGGCGGCCTTTCTCGCGAATCTTCGGTTTCTGAACTCCCGTCTCTTCACTCATAGGCTCCCGCTGATAATATCAGCAGCAGCCGGTCGTTCGATCGGTCAACTCAGCTCCTCCGGGTGCGCAATAGCCCGCTGACCGCTCCCCCGATCGTCGACAGCACCATCACCAGGCCCGCCAGCATCGAGAATCCGGCCAGCATGATCCCCGCCTTGAACTCCGGAGAGTAGATATACCGCATCACCTCAGCGGGCTGGGGATTCGCCGAGGCCGCCTTGTCGATCTGCGCGCGTAGCTCCGCATCGAACGTTCCCATCGCATGCAGCCCGAATCGGGCCACCAGCCCGGCCACCACCATCGTTATCCCGATCGAGACGATCAGTCCCAGCCCCACGACAATCCCGATGCGCGCTCCCACAGCCGCGTCCATCTGCGCCTGCGGTTTTCTCCGCTGATAGATCCCCAGGGCAATTACCGAGGCGCTCACCGTCCACAACCAGCTCAGAAACGAGAGCGCGGGAACCTTCGTGGAGAGGATGCTGAGAATCGCAGCCACCAGGGCCACAAGGCCCGCGCAGAGCACGGCCGTCCTCCACTCCACCAGCTGCGGGTGCGGAGGAGGCAATACCCCAGTGGAGTTGCTGGCGTCGATCGCATCGGTCGCCGCCGCCTCGGAGAGATAGATCTGCGGTGCGCCACAATGTGGGCAGAAGGATGATGTGCCGTCGCCGGAGACCAGTTCCCCGCCACATCGGTGACAAAGCTCTTGCATAGGTCAAAGCTATCCCAGCCAGAAACAGCGGGCAAGCAACAGCCCGGCAAGCAAGGGTTCTTACTGACGTTGGTCTGGGTCCGAGTCGCTGATCGACAGGTTTCCAGGCAGGTCAAGCGCCACCAGCCCGAACTTCGTTCCCGAATCCTGCGGTTCTATCGCAACAATATGCTGATGCTGCTTCGATCCGGTCTTCAGCTCGGTCTTGCCGCTCGCATCTGCATCGATCTCGATATTCTTACCCTTGCCGTCCGAGCAGGTCAGCCCCTGGTCGGTTGCCGTCGGCGTCCCCACAGACTTGTCGTGGTTGCATTCAATCACCGTGCCATAGCGTTTCAGCGCGTCCCGGTAGAATTCCCTGATCTTGTCCGGGCTGTCCGGAGTCCGGTAACTGGCTGCCTTCACACGCAGCTGGAACTTCCCGAAGCTGAGGTTCACATCGGCCGATCCGTTGTTCTTATCCTTCTTCACCAGCTCTGCTCCGGGATAGACCGGAAGTCCAATCCCTGCAATACCGGCGGCATCGTTCGTCTTTACCTGTACGCCGCCAAACGGAGTCGCGACCTTCACATTTTTGTTATCGCCGTTTTCGTCCGTAGCCACGCGGCAGCCGCATGTCATCGCCACCGTAAAAAGCGCTGCTGTAAGAACTGCCTGCTTTGCATTCATTTCGCGCTCAGCCTTTCTCAAACTTTCTCAAAAGAACCATACGTTGTTCCCCGGGGTGGGGTTCCTTTTTCTGCTGCCGGAATAGTGTGGCTGTAGCAAACCTTCAGTAACAGCGGCATCGTCTGAAGTTTTTCCAGCCAATTTCACCACGAAGCGCCATTGATGGGAAGCAGCAAAGGGGCACCCACGAAAGAACATCCTGAAAGAAAGCACTATTTCCCGGCTTCTTTGCTGGCCTATACTGACCGGAGGGCACACGCCGCGCGCCCTCTCGGGAGTTCTGGCAATGGCGCAGCACCAGACAATCCGAAGAAACACGCCACGCTCCGGAGCCGAGATTCCGGACAAGCTCTACTTCCGCATCGGAGAGGTCTCTCGCTTGTGCGATATCCCCGCCTATGTGCTTCGCTTCTGGGAGAGTGAGTTCCCCCAGCTGAAGCCGCACAAGGGAGGCACAGGGCAGAGGCTCTACCGCCGCCGCGACGTCGAAACCGTTCTGCACATCAAGTCCCTGCTCTACGAAGAGGGCTACACCATCCCCGGCGCGCGTCAGGTCATCAAGACCGAGCAGCGGCAGAAAGCACCGCAGCTCGCCCTGGAGATCGAGATGGAAGGTGCCTCGGGATCGACCCGGCAGCTACGCAAGCTCCAGAAAGAGATGCGCGACCTGCTGGCCCATCTCACCCGCCCACCGGCTCGCCCGGCGGTACAGAGCATCCGCTCCTCCCGCAGCTCCACCCCATCCCGCTCATCCACCCAAGAGCTCTTCACTCCCAAGCCGGAGCTGTAAGGCTGGGAGCGAAGGATGAGATGAATCAGGCGCATAAGGCCAAGATTGTGATTTTTTGACGTAGTTCTCTCCTGTCAAGCCCAGAACGCATCTAAACACAGCAAACAGCGGTATATACGAGTTGCCGAATAGTTTCGTCCTGGTTGTTAGACTTTAAGTAGAGAAGCTCCAAACACCGATCCGACCTCTGATGTCCCCCATAAATCTTTCTTTTCTGTGGTTTATCCGTAAACCGTTATGAATGAATACTTTGCGAGTATAGTCCAACGGTAAGCCTCATGGAATGAATACTTTGCAAAGAAAAGTACCCGGGGGTACCCCTTCTCGGAGTAGCCGGAGAGAAGAGCCGAGATGGGATGCGGTGAGAGGCGAGAGAATCGTTGACGAGCTCGTCGCGGCGTGTGATAGCATCCCACTCTCGCGGATGAGCTAGCGGCCACCGCAGCGAAAGAGCGATGTCCTGGATGGTGGTTTTAGGCAGCAGAAGGGCATAGGCAAGGGTTGCGGTGGAGTGTCCTGTCCGTCGTGACCGATTCGAAGGTGGGTGCCTCCGTGGTGAAACTGGATGGCAGACCGGCGAAGCCGGCAGATGTTTGCCGGCAAAGAACAGCAGCTCAGTTTCGCTGTGAAGAGTTCTCTGCGTCTTTCAGGGCAGTCTCTGTTTCCAGGCACCGAAGCCAGCACTTCACAAGATATGTTGTACGACCGGCGATAGATTCGGAGGGCGTCGTATGAGGGTCTATGCGGGAAGCGAAATTCGAAACGTGGCGGTCGTGGGGCACGCCCACTGCGGAAAGACATCCTTGATCGCCGCCATGCTCCACGCCGCCAAAATGACATCGGAGCTGGGAAGAGTTGAGGACGGCTCCGCGGTCACCGCCTACGACGACGAAGAGGTCGCGCGGCAGACGACGATGGCCAACGCCGTGGCCTTCGCCGAATGGAATGGAGTGAAGGTCAACCTGATCGACACGCCCGGATTTCACATGTTCGTGCACGAGGCGCGGGCGGCGATGATGCCGGTCGAGTCAGCCCTCGTCGTCGTGAACGCCTGCTCCGGGGTCGAGACGATGACCGACCGCGTGTGGAGATATGCGATGGAGGTTGCCCTGCCACGGGCCATCGTGGTCAATCAGGTTGACCATCCGAAGGCTGACAGCCGGATCGGGCGCAGGCAGATGATTGAGGCAATGCAGGCCAAGTGGGGCCGCCAGGTGGTTCCGGTGGAGCTGCCCATCGTGGATGGGAATGGCTTTCACGGCGTGGTGGACCTGGTGACGATGAAGGCCTGGCTCTACCAGCCCGGAGGAAGTGGAAGAGGAGAGCCGGGACCGATTCCCCATGTTCTTGAGGAGGACTCGCGCCAGGCCCACGAGGAGCTGGTCGAACTGGTCGCAGAGGGGAAGGACGAGCTGATGGAGGAGTTCTTCCGCGAAGGGACTATTCCGGAGGAGCACCTGGTCTCCGCGCTTCACGAAGCCATTCGCGAGGACAGGATCTTCCCCGTCCTGTATATGAGTGGGCTGAGGAATGTGGGGACCGATCACCTGCTGGACTTCCTCAAGATCTATGCGCCGGCCCCTGTGGAGAGGGAGCCGATTGCGGCGCGCGCAGCCATGGCCGTGCCCGCGCACGCCAATGGAGAGGCGAGACCGGTCGAAGTCTACACGCAGGAAGAGATGGTCATGCGCCCGGTTGATGACAAGGAGCCGCTCGCGCTCTACGTCTACAAGACGATGACCGATCCGTTCGCTGGAAGGATCTCCTTCTTCAAGGTCGTCAGCGGAGTGGCTAGGAACGATACGTCGGTGCAGAACTTCACGCGGCACGAGATGGAGCGCCTGATGCACCTTTCGGTGATGCAGGGCCGCAAGCCCACGGAGATTCAGGAGCTGCACGCAGGCGACCTGGGCGCCGTGCCCAAGCTGCGCTCCACCTTGAGCGGAGATACGCTGGGCGACAAGGCG
>DATHJA010000311.1:0-2228 GCA_035316475.1 Edaphobacter sp.
AACGCGAAGAAGTACCGTATCCGAACCCGCGATGGATATCGCGTCCTGAAGCCGGCGCAGATCGCGACTGCCGCTCCTCCCGCAGCTACTTCGGACGCCTCGACAAGGTAGGCGTCGCGGGCCGGAAATAGCTCAGGGTTGCCGGAATAGCTCAGGGTTGAAAGACCAGGCGAGCCCCCTCGCTCGGTTCATTCCACAGCGTCTCTACATCGCGAAGCGGAACAGTACGGAGCTTCACATCGAACGGCTGGTTCGCCGCGACCGCGAAGAATTCGCGGATTGCCTCGCGGATCTGTTCCATCGAGGCGCTTCCGAACCCGCTGCCCAGGAGTTCCAGGCCCGAGCTGCGCAGCGTTGCAGCGGGAAGCGTTACGGTCGGCCCCGCGCTTCCTCCTATCTGGATATAGCGGACTCGCGGAGCCGAGTGGCTGAGCCCCTTCTGGGCGATCGCATCGAGGACCGTCTCGGCCGGCTGGCCCCACAGATAATCCAGCACCACATCGATGCCATGGTCACTCCACTCCTTCCGCAGCGCGGCGATCAGAGCGTCACGTTCTTGAGTAAGAGAGATCACCGAATCCGCTCCCAGCGCCCTCATCTCCTCTTCATTCACATTTCTGGCAACGGCGACAGTGCGCCTCGCCCCCAGCCGCTTCGCGATCTGGATGGCAAGCTGGCCTGCGGAGCCCGACGCACCCAGAATGAGGACGCTCTCTCCCGAGGAAAACTTTGCGCGGGCCTTCAGCGCAACCCACGACGACATTCCCGGATTCGCGATCGCCGCTGCCGTAGCCTCGTCCAATCCCTTTGGGAGCGGAGTCAGAAGGTTCTCCCCGGCAAGCGAGACCTCCGAGAAGGTTCCGAAGGGAGGACGCGCTGCCCCGAAGTAGACAGAGGTGCCGTCCTCGAGCCTGCCCACGCCATCCACCCCTGCAACGAAGGGAAACTTGCCGGTGCTGCCATAATGGCTCCCATTGGCCAGCGACTTTACGATTGGATGCAGCCCAGCGGCCACGACCTTTACAAGCTGTTCACCCTGCTGCGCGACCGGATCGGCAAAGGTCGTGTAGCGTGGCGGGGTGGTGTAGCTTTCAACGACGGCTGCATTCATGAATGAATTCTCCTCATCTGCATAGATGAGAGAGTCCGCAGGGCAGATGCACCCAATGCGCTTACTCGTTTTCGGTAAGGTAGCAGCGTAGCAGGCCGCAGACCACGGCGATCACTCCACCCAGCAGCATCAGCACAGGAGCAGTCGAAGCCTTGCCGACTGCGTAGGGAAGCAGAAAGATCCCCACGCCGGCATACATCAGAATCGTCAACAGCGTTCGTACGGTGCTTCTATGCATGTCTGCCTCCCATCTCCTGCAAGGCTCGCAGGCTACATCGATGGTGTAGAGTGGCGTTATCGAGCAGGCAAACCCCTTGCCGGACATATATACCCGGCAGTCCTGCGTCGCGCAAGGCCTATCTGCACAGGAAGGTGTCTCATGCGCTACTTGGTACCTCTGCGCCCATGGCGGGCGGTTTTTATTCTTTTGCTGGTTCTTTCGCTCGGCGCGCATCCTTTGCGCGCTCAGGCCGCCCCTGCGTCACAGCAGGACGACCGCATCTCCTCGCAGATCATCAAGCTGCAGAACGGGATTACGTTGAACTATGCCGTCCAGGGCGACCCGAAGGGACCCGTCATCGTGATGCTGCACGGTGCCGGAGACTCCTGGCACTCCTTCGCGCGCGTGCTTCCCCTCATCCCCTCGAGCTACCGCGTCTATGCGGTCACGCTGCGTGGCCATGGCCTGTCGGACCATCCTGACTCCGGCTACTCGCGCGACGACTTCGCGGGCGATATCCTCGATCTCCTCGACCAGCTTCACATCCAGCACGCCACCCTCGTTGGACACTCCCTCGGAAGCTTCGTCGCCCAGAAGGTCGCCGAGCGCGACAACGGCCACCTCGACCGTCTGGTGCTGATCGGCTCTGGCCCCGGAACCCACAAGTCAGGCTCCTCCGAGGACGAGATCTCCAGCCCCTTTGCCAAACTCACCGACCCGGTCCCATACACCTTCGCCCGCGACTTCCAGGCCAGCACCATCTACTATCCGGTTCCGGCATGGTTCTTCGAGATGATGGTCGGCGAGGCGCAGCGAGTACCCGCCGCCACCTGGCACGGTCTCGGGGCAAGCATCGCCACTGGAGACTCCCTGGCCGAACTGAAGAAGATTCGCGTG